>JAQBQI010000532.1 GCA_028287085.1 Myxococcaceae bacterium | reverse complement strand
CGGCCATGCCCTGCGCCGAGAGGGCGGCGCCGGCGACCATGGCCGCGGCGCCGGAGGTTCCGCCGAAGCCCGCGTACTCGCTCGCGGCGCCGGCCTCGTCGGTGGAGAGCGTGAACACCCGGTCGCCCCAGCCGAAGCAGTCGACGCGGCCGCCGTGCGAGCTCGCGCCCATGCGGCGGTGGGGCAGCTCGGAGAGCGCCGCCCCCACGAGCAGCGCGCCGGAGTCGCGGAAGTCCCCGCCCCCGCGGTCGAGGAAGCGCCGCCCGTCCTCGTCGGTGAGGGCGTCGAGGTCGACCCCGCCGTTGCCCGCGGCCTCGACCACCAGCACACCCGCCGCGGTGGCGGCCGCGACGGCGGCGAAGACGGGCGGCAGCACCTCGACCGGCACGTGGCGCCACCCGCGGTGGTCGGTCTGGGCGTTGAGCAGCAGCACGTCGCCGAAGGCCAGCGCCGCCACGGCGGCTTCGATCGCGCGCGCGGTGCTGTACCCGCCGCCCTCGCGCCACGGGGTCACGCAGCGCACCGCCGCGACGCCCGGGGCGACGCCGATCCACGGCCCGGCGCCGCGCGCCACGGCCACGCCGAGGGAGGCCGTGCCGTGGCGGAAGCGCGAGTGGTTGAGCCCCGCGACGAGGCGCGGGTGGTGGGCGGCGAGGCCCTCGTGCTGGAGGTTGAAGCCCCAGTCGAGGCAGGCGAAGCCGACCCCGGCGCCGTCGCCCCCGGGGACGCCGTGCGCGTGGCGCGCGTCGAGCCCGAGCGGCGCCGGGCCGAGGTGGGGTTGGTCGTGGGGCGGCGGCGGGCGGCGCACCGTCGCGCTCAGAAGGTCTGGGTGGTGTGCTTCTGGTACGTCGTGTTGCCCGCGCCGAACTCGGTGGTGCACGCGGACTTGAAGGCCGTCGTCGACATCGCTCCATACGCGGTGGTGTATTTGAAGCGGAAGGTCTTGTCGGTGTGGGTGCTGTCGGGCCACACCCAGTTGTTGCTGAGCCCCCAGTACTCGGTCGCGTCGTACTTGTTGACCCCGGTCACGACCCAGAGCAGGGCCACCAGCGTGCCGTTGTCGAACACCGTGTACGTGCCCGCGTCCCACTCCGGCGGCGCGACCGGAACCTCGACGAACTGATCCTTTGAGTCTTCCATCATTCGAACTCCCTTCGTGGTCATTGGACTCCCGAGGGCGTCGCGATCTGACAGCCGGCAATCGCGACTCGCCCCCCCCGACTCGAGAAACTACACAGCCACTACGGCGCTCGCAACGCGCCGGGGCCCATCCGGGGGTTGAGGTAGATTCGCCGCCGACGCCGCCCATCGGCGCCGGAGGAGACGACCCACCGCCATGCCGCGCATCCGCACCCCCCTCGCCGAGCGCCTCGGGCTCCGCTACCCGATCGTCTGCGCGCCGATGTTCATCATCTCCAACCAGGAGATGATCGTCGCGGCCGCGGAGGCCGGCATCCTCGGCTCGATGCCGTCGATCAACCACCGCTCGCACGCGGCCTTCCGCGAGTCGCTGGCGTACATCCGCCGGCGCACCGACCGCCCCTTCGCGATCAACCTCACGATCAAGCTCACCGACCCCGAGCGGCTCCAGCAGGACTTCGAGGCCTGCCTCGAGTACCGGGTGCCCGCGGTCATCACGAGCTACGGCGACCCCTCGGAGATCGCCCGCCGCGCGCACGAGCACGGCATGGCGGTGCTGCACGACGTCATCCATCTGAAGCACGCGCTCAAGGCCCAGGCGGCGGGCGCCGACGCGATCATCGGCGTCGCCGCGGGCGCGGGCGGCCACGCGGGCACCACCTCGCCCTTCGTGCTCTACCCCTACCTGCGCGAGAACCTCCGGGTGCCCGTCGTGGCGGCCGGGTGCATCGCCACGGGGCGCCAGGTCGCCGCCGCGCTCGCCCTCGGCGCCGAGCTCGTCTACATGGGCACGCGCTTCATCGCCTCGACCGAGTGCGGCGCCGACGAGCGCTACAAGTCGCTGGTGGTCAACGGCGCGCCCGAGGACATCGCGTACACCGACGGCGTCAGCGGCGTGCACGCCAACTTCCTGCGGCAGACCCTGCCCGGCGGCGCGGGCGACCCGGCCGACCGCGGGGCCGCCCAGGCCGCCGTGCAGCGCGACGGCGGCAAGAAATGGAAGGACATCTGGAGCGCCGGACAGGGCGTCGCCCTCGCCCGCGAGGTAAAGCCCATCGCGGCCATCGTCGACGACGTCGTGCGCGAGTACGCCGAGGCCGTGCGCGCGCTCCCCGCCCTCGAAGACTGACCCGCGCCGGCGGCGCACTGGCGACAACGGTGCCGCGGCTTTACACGGAGAGGTACCCAACGATGCCGTCTACCAAGCTTCCGATTCGCGAGCGACTCAGCATGGTCGCGCAGGCGCCGCCGGTGCGGCGCAGCGTCGAGCTCGTCCGCAAGACCATGCTCCCGCCCGAGCGGCACTCGCGGTGGAAGCGCATGGCCGCCGCGGCGGCGGTGCTCGTGGGCCTCGGCGTCGCGGCCTACTTCGCCACGGGCAGCATGGGCTGGGCCCTGCTGCTGCTGGTGGTGGGCGTCCCGGTGGTGGTGCTGCCGGTGATCCTCATCGCGGGGATGGTGATGGAGGCGCGCGAGGCGCGCGACGGCTGACGGCTCAGGGCACCACGCAGCCGTAGGTGGCGAGCGCGCCCGAGGGCAGCGGGAGGCAGCGCTCGGACTGCACGCAGTCGCGGTCGCTGGCGCACCCCTGGCGCTGCACCTGCTCGGCCCACTGGGCGATGTGGTTGCCCTCGGCGATGCTCTGGAAGGGCAGCCAGAAGGCCGGGGTGCTCGCCTCCGCGGCGGCGACGCGCGACGGGCGGAAGGCGGCCATCCAGAGCTGCGTGGTGCGCATCGCGGCCTCGCGGCCCTGCTGCTGGAGCCGCAGCCCGTAGTCGCGCCGGCTGGAGAAGGTGAACCACATCAGGGCTTCGCCGTGGAAGCGCTGCACGAAGGGCGCCCACTTCGGCCACGAGTTGCCCATCGCGTCGGCGAGGTCGGCGCGCGCGAGGTGCGTGGGGGCGCCGCCGCCCGCGGGCACCACCCAGAGCTGGGCGTCGATGTTGTGGTTCGAGCTGCCGGCGGCGCGGTTGAAGAGCACCCACGCGTCGTCGGGCGAATACGAGGGGTAGTAATTGTTGTCGCGCTCGCCGGAGGCCGTGACGAGGGCGGTCGCGGCGCCGAAGGACGCGCCGTTCCAGGGCATGACGAGGAGGTCGGCGGGGCCGTTGTGGCCGGGCGTGCCGAAGAGCGGAAACGACGTGCGGGGCCGCGCGAACACGGCGCTGCGCCCGCCGCGCGACCAGTCGGGGTGGGAGCCCGCGAGGCCCGCGGCGAGGCCCGGGACGTCGGCGCCGTTGACGGGGTCGCGCAGCGCGAGGCGGTTGCCGTCGCTCGTGAGCAGGCGGCGCAGGTCGGGGGAGAAGGTTCCGAAGTTGGCGCCGTAGTCGGGGGAGAGCGCGCCGCGGGTGGGCACGTCGAAGATGCGCGTGGCCGACGGCGCCGGGATGAAGCGCCCCGCCATGAGGCGCGAGCCGTCGCGCGACAGCACGTGGCAGCCGATGCAGTTGATCGGGTCGCCCCGCAGGAAGGGCTCGGTGCGGGCGCCCGCGCGGCCGAACTCGTAGCGGTTGATCGAGCCGCTCGACGCGGTCCAGTAGTAGAGCCCGCCGCGCACGTCGAAGTTGGTGACGCCGAGCGCGCGCGTCGCCGAGCGCCCGACGCCGCCGCCCGCCGCGCTGGTGCCGCGCACCGTCAGGGTCACGTCGCCGGAGGGCTGCGCCACGCGGGCGAGCTCGGCGTACGCGGCCTCGTCGAGGCTGACCACGCAGCCGCCGCCGACGGCGGTGCAGCGCGTGAACACCCGCAGCGCGCCGCGGTCGCCGCGCAGCGACACCTCGAAGAGGTCGTTGCCCGCGCCGGGGCGGAAGTGCACCTCGAAGCCCGTGAGGTTGGGCGGCAGCACGGTGCCGTCCTCGGGGTAGACGATCGACGGGGCGCGCGCGGCCTCGTCGGCGCCGCCGAAGCGCGCGGCGCTGTCGGCGGGGGCGCCGCCC
>JAQBQI010000394.1 GCA_028287085.1 Myxococcaceae bacterium | reverse complement strand
CGCAGCCGCCGCAGTGCCGCGCGTCGGCGTCGAGGGTGACGCAGGCCCCGCCGCACGCCGTCTGCCCGCTCGGGCAGGCGAGGCGGCAGGTTCCGGCGGCGCAGACCTGGCCCGCGGCGCAGGCCTGGCCGCAGGCGCCGCAGTGCGCCGGGTCGTTGGCCGTGGTGACGCACGCGCCCGCGCAGACCACCTGCGGGGCGGGGCACAGCAGCGCGCAGGCGCCGTCGCGGCAGACGTTGCCGTCGGGGCAGCGGGTCGCGCAGCCGCCGCAGTGGGCGGGGTCGGTCGCGGTCGCGACGCAGCGGTTGTCGCAGAGGGTCTCGGTCGCGGCGCAGGTGGGCGGTTGGTCGGCGGGGGGGACGTCCATCGCGCCGGCGTCGGGGGCGCCGACGTCGATGGCGCTCGTGTCGAGAGTGCCCGTGTCAAAGACGCCCGTGTCGGGTGCGCCCGCGTCGGGGGTTCCGGCGTCGACGGTGCCGGCGTCGGCCGCCCCGAGGTCGGGCGCGTCGGCGCTCCCATCGGGACCGCCGATGACGCTGGTGTTGCTGCTACAGGCCGAGACGAGGACCAGCGAGAGGGCGAGGCGGTGCGGGCGCATCCTCGACGAATGCACCCGACGGGGCCGCGACCGCAAGCTCTTGGGCATTCGCGAGGCCGGGCGGAGGTCTTCCCCCTCGGGTGAGCTCTCTAGAACGACACCCGCACCGCGCCCCCGCCGGTGAACCCCCCGGCGTCCTGCTGGCGGGCGCCGTAGCCCACGCGCGCGAGCACCGTCACGTGGCGCCCGAAGTGGTGCCCGCCCTCGGCCAGCAGCCGCAGGCCCCACTGCGCGTTGGCGCCCGGCTGGCTGGTCAGCTCGACCCCCGCGCCGAGCGGCGTGTCGCGCGCCGTCTCCCAGCGCATCCACGCCGAGGCCGTCAGCCCGTAGCTGGTGATCCCCTGGAAGCCGAGGCTCACCACCGCGGGCTGCCCGGTGCCGATGTCGAGGCGCAGGCCGCCGCCGGTCTGCACCGTCTCCTCGTTGGCGCCGAGCGTGCCGAGCAGGTGCAGCGACACGATGTCCACCAGCCTGAACTCCACCGAGGCCGTCGCCGCCACGAGGCCGACGTCGCGCGTGCGCGGCCCCTCGAAGGTCGTGCGCGTGGTCTGCCCGTCGAGCCGCTCGACCCGCACCGCCACCGAGCGCACGCGCCGGTGGAAGCGGTACCGGACCTCCCCCCACGCCGTGTAGAAGCGGTCGGGACAGACCGCGCCGGCGGTCGGCCCGCAGCGGTTGCCGCCGACGTTGGGCGCCGACCCGAAGTCGGTGTACTCGCCGCCGCCGGTCATCTCCAGGCGGCGCCCGCGGTGGCGCGACAGCTCGACCAGCTCGCGCTCGTCGCTCTCGTCGGGCTGCAGCGCCACGCGGTGGGGCTGCGCCTCCGAGGCGAAGCTCGCGTGCGCGACGCCGTCGGTGCGCTCGAGCACCACGTAGTAGTCGAGCGCGCGCGCCGTGATCGGCGGCGGCGGCAGGTCGACCCGCCACGCGGCCGCGTCGCGCACCGCCGCGGCGACGCGCCAGGGACCGGTCGGGCCGAGGCGCCAGTGCACGGCGAGGCGGGCGACGCGCTCGAGGTGGCGCACGCCGAAGCGCAGCACCACGGGCTCGCGGGCGAGGGCGGTCGCGGGCGGCGCGTGCTCGATCGACGGGGCGTCGTCGGCGGTCTGCGCGGCGGCCGCGGGGGCGAAGGCGAGGAGCGCGAGGGCGAGGGCGGTGGTTCGCATGGGGGTGATCACCAGTCGAAGGTCGTGGAGAGCCCGGCGCCGAAGCCGCCGTTCTGGATGTTGCGGAGCTGGTACGAGCCGCGCGCGGCGAGGGTGAGCCACGGGGCGGCGCGCCAGCCGACCTGCGCCACCACGCGGAACATCGGGTCGCCCGAGGCGATCGACTGGTTGAAGACCTCCCCCTGGGCGAGCATCGGCAGCGCGGGGTGGGGGAGGAAGTTGAGCGCGAAGAAGGCCTTCTGGCCGACCTCGGTGAACACGTCGCCGCCGAGCACCAGGTTGGTGCGCCGCTCGTAGCCGATGCGCAGCCGCGCCTGCGCGCCGCCGACGAGGCCCTCGCGGTGCACGCCGACCTGCGCCCGCGCGATGATGTGCACGAACTCCGAGGCCGCGAACTCGAGCTCGTTGTAGCCGTAGACCACCGTCGAGGGCACCGACGCGAGCTCGCCCGGCAGGCTCGCGAGGGGCAGCCCCTCGCCGTTGTAGACGCCGAAGCCGACGCGGTAGCCGTAGAGCGCGCCGCCGCCGAGGCGCTGGAGGAAGTCGCCCTCGACGAGCACGAAGCGCTGCGCGACGAAGCGCGTCCCGATGGTGCGCGAGCCGACGTCGGCGTAGTCGGCGCGCAGGTCGATGCGGGTGCGCCCGCGCGGGTCGGGGGCGTCGCCGGGGCCGCGCACGACGGACACCGCGAGCGGCGCGCCGGGGTAGCCCAGCACGGGCACCGCGACGCCGCCCTCGACGTCGAGCTCGACGAAGTACTCGAAGCCCTCCAGCGTCACGAGCGCGGGCGGAACCTCCCCCCGCAAATACCCGTCGCCGTCGCGGGTGAGGGCGACCGTCTCGTAGCGCTCCGCGCCCGGGCGCCGCGCCGAGAGCCTCCCGCTGCGGGCCGCG
>JAQBQI010000369.1 GCA_028287085.1 Myxococcaceae bacterium | reverse complement strand
GCGCGGCGAAGCAGGCGTCCCAGTCGCGGCGCATGGCCTCGGCGGAGGCGTGGCGCCGCGCGGCGTCGCGGTGCAGGGCGCGGCGGAAGAAGCCGACGAGGCGGTCGCGCGCGCCGGCGTCGAGGCGCTCGGCGTCGAGGGCGAGCTCGTCGCCGGGCCCGACCGGGCCGTCCCCGCGGCCCCAGCGCGGGCGCAGCCCGGTGAGCAATTCGTGCAGGGAGACGGCGGCGGCGTAGCGGTCGGCGGCGTCGTCCCAGAGGCCGCGCGCGGCGAGGAAGGGGTCGCGGTAGGCGGGCGTCCCGGCGGTGACGGCGCCGGGGGCGAGGCCGCTCAGGGAGAAGTCGAAGAGCATCAGGTGGCGGCGGCGCTTGCTCTCGCCGTCGAGCACGCCGAGGTTGGCCGGCTTGATGTCGCGGTGCTGCACGCCCTGCTCCTCGAGGCGCTCGAGGGCGAGCAGGAGGTCCTCGCCCCAGCGGCGGGCGTAGTCGAGGCTCTGCGGCCCCTCGCGCTGGAGCAGGTCGGCGAGGCTCTCGCCGGCGTCCTCGAGCAGGAGGGCGGCGCGCCCGCCGACGGTGACGCGGTCGTGGAGCGCCACGATGCGGTCGCCGCGGAGCCGCTCGAGCACGTCGGCCTCGTGGCCGAGGCGCTCGCCGTGCTCGGCGTCGAGGGCCACCTTGAGGGCGTAGCGCTGGCCGTCGCGCTCGACGCGCAGCACGCGCGCGGTGGCGCCGCTGCCGAGGAATTTCTTCACGGTGATGCCGCCGCGGAGCACGTCGCCGGGGCGGGCTTCGAGGGGGTCGGGGTCTTCCTCCTCGGGGGCCTCCGGGCGGCTGACGGCGTCGAGGAAGAGGCCGAGGAAGGCGTTGACGTCGTCGATGCGCTGCACCGGGTCGACGCAGGTGGCCATGGCGACGAGCTCGTCGAGCGAGGCCCGCGCGGAGGGCGGGGCGGCGAGGGCGAGGTCGTCGCGGGCGGCGGCGAGCGAGAGGTGCCCGGCCTGGAGGAGCGCCGCGCGCTCGGGGAGCGTGGCGCCCGGGGGCTGGTTGGTGAAGACGCGCCAGGCGACGGCGCCGAGGGAGAAGACGTCGCTCGCGGGGGTGGCGAAGGCGAGGCTCTGGAGCACCTCGGGGGCGCGGTAGACGAGGGCCGGGTCGGTGCTCCAGTCGGCGGCGTGGTGGGTGCCCGAGTGGCCGCCGACGTGGGCGGCGAGCTGGAAGTTGAAGAGCCGGACGGAGAGCGGCGGGTCGGCGACGGCGGGTCCGTCGGGGTCGTCGTGGCGGCGCACGAGGACGCTCGACGGGTCGAGGCCGCGGTGGAGGATCTGCTTGCGGTGGCACCACGCGAGCGCCTCGGCGACCTGCGCGACGAGCTCCGCGCGCCGCTGAAACGACAGGTCGGGCGTGCGCCGCAGGAACTGCTCCAGCGTGACCTCGTCCTTGTGGTGGTCGAAGACGAGGCACGGCCCGTCGAGGGGCCCGTCGATCTCCGCGGTGAGCATCTTGAGGATGCGCGGGTGGTCGGAGAGCACGGTGAGCAGCGAGGCCTCGCGAGCGGCGGCGCGGCCCAGCTGCTCGCGGCGCTCGCGGCCGGCGTCGCCCGGCAGGACGTAGCTGCGGACGCGCGCGAGGCGGTCGGGCACGGCCTCGAGGTGGGCGGCGTGGTCCTGCCAGCCGGGGCCGTCGGAGATCGCGTCGTCGAGGAGGTAGCCCGCCACGCGCCGCCGGGCGACGGAGTTGCGGATGCCCAGCTTGCGGAGGGCGGCGACGACGCGCTCGGCCTGCGGCCGGTCGATGACCGAGGTGCGCAGCCGCGGGTTGGCGTCGGGGAAGACCCCGGTGGTGAGGGCCTGGATGACGTCGCCGCGGGTCACGACCCAGTGGTCGGCGCCGTTCTTCGACTCGACCGAGGCGTCGGGGTGTTCGAGGAAGACGAGGGCCTGCACGGAGGGGCGCGTCCCCCCGCGGAGCTCGCGCTCGAGCTGCGCGCCGAGCACCTTGGCCTTGAGGTTGGCGAGGGCGACGGGGTTCTCCATCACGGTGCGGCTGGGGCCGTCCTTCCACTGGAGGGTCCAGTCGACGTGGTCGCCGGAGACGTGGGCGGGGTGGCCCTCGATCTCGACCAGGTAGACCGCGTTGGGCCCGAGCACGATGGCGTCGATCTCGTAGCGCCGCCCGCCGGGCTCGACGAGCTCCTTGAGGCCGTAGAGGCGGTAGGGCTCGCGGTCGGGCAGCTGCTGCCGCAGGAACTCGAGCGCCCGCAGCTCGTGGGGGTGGGGCGAGGTGCCGATTTCACAGCGCGTTCGGGAGAGGGTCATCGGTGGGGAGCACCTGTGCCGCGACGGCGGGAGACGTTCGACCCGGGGTTGTACCCGAAGTCGGCGCTCGCCTCTTCCGCGCGCTCAACCCGGCCGAAACCAGCGCTCCGCATCTTCCCCGCGACGGGGCGCCGGAGGCGCGTCCAGCGCGTCCGGCGCGCTCCCCTTCAAATGACGAAAGCCCTTCTTGCGAAGGGCTTTCTGGGTACCGGCGGTCGGAATTGAACCAACGACCTTGGGATTATGATTCCCACGGGCGGGGCGAGCGGGCGGTGCTGTTTGCGCCGTGGAAGGGGGACGGGCGATCGACGCGGCGGGAGGGGAATTCCCCGGATGTTCCCCGCGGGCGGAAGGGGCGGTGAGTTCGACGAGTCTTCGCTGCGAAATGGCCCAGAGCGTCTACACCCGCCGACCGATCCCGCGCGTAGCATGCCAATCGTCGTCCGTCGCGGCGCGCGTGCTGGGCCGGTCGGTGCGCGCGGGTACTTGCGTACTCTCACGCGGCTAAATCCCATCCGCGCGCTGACGGCGTGCTGCGAGACGCCCTCGCGCAACTCAACGCCCCTGGTCGCCAACAGGATCCGCGGCACCATCCGCAGCGTACGGTGCCGGACGATCATCGCCGAATGCGTAAGCCCCCGGCGAAGCCCGTGGTTGACGACGGCGTGAGCCCGCCGCAGTCTGCAGTGCGTGACGCCGTCAGCTGGCGACGGCGAGGGTCTCTTGAGCATTCGGCTGCTGGGACTGCTGCTGGACCCACGCCCGGGGGCGTCCAGTGCTCGGAGAGCTGTCGGGCGGTGAGCCCCCCGGCGGTGGCGGTGAAGACCGCGCGCAGGTACCGCCAGGGGTCGAGGACGAGCTTGCGGCACGTCGCGCACAGCGACGCCGCCAGCATCATCCACGTGGCGCCCGCATCACTGCCCGAAAGGGCCATGGTGACCCGGCGGATCTGTCGCTCGACCTCGCCGGTATCGAGCGGGATGGCCCGTCGATGGTGAAGACGGTCAGCGACAACCACCGCGCCTGCACGTACCGGAGGGCCTTCCTCAGCGGGCTGCTCGGCGGCACCGTGGGCGTGATGTGGAGCACCCACCGCCGCAGCTCCTCGCGCAGCGGCACGCTCTCGACCTGGCGACGGCGGGTGCGCTCGGCGAGCGGGACGCCCACGTCGGTGGCGCGCCGCTCGACGTCGTAGAGCGACTTGTAGCTCCGCATCGGCAGCGCGGCGCGGACGTCCCCGCTCTGGAGGACGCGCTCGAAGAAGCGCCGCGCGTGCATGTGCAGTTCACCAGGACGACCCGGAGGCCCTCCTTCGCGCTCACGTTGGGGAAGCTCGCTTCCCCGTCGCAGACCACCACGAAGAAGCGCTCGCTCGACGCACAGGTCTGCTCCTCGCACCGCTGGACCAGCATCTCGGTCAGCCCAGCGGTCTTGTCGGCGGTGTAGAAAATGGCCACCGCGCGCCCGCCCACGGCCGTCCAGATGTGCTCGCGGCGCACCCCCCTGGAGTGGTCGCGGTCGAGCACCGGCAGCCCCGTAGCGTCAATCTGCGGCAGCGCCGCCGTGAAGGCCTCCTCGAGCAGCGGCGCGTGCAGCCCCTGGAGCAGGTCGAGGGCGTGGGTCCACCACCCCTCGAGCGTAGTTGGTCGGCACCGTCCAACCCTCACGCGCCAGCGCCGCTGCTGGCGTGAGCGGCAGGTGGTCCTCGGCCTCGTCCACGATCATGCGCGCCAGCACGCCCGGCCCCAGCTGCCCGCCGGGGATCACCTTGGCCGGCGCCGGCGCGGTGACGACGGCGTCGCGGCAGCGCGGGCACGAGACCTTCTCGCACTCGGTCACCTCGACCACGAAGCGCCCCGGCACGAACTTCCCGCCGGAGCCGCTGCCACGGAACCGGGGAATCGCCGTCGTGGAATCGGGGGATGAGCGAGCCATCGAGAACCTCCGTCTCGATTCTGCATCGGCTCGATCTCACTGCGAACCATGAGGAACGTCGGGGGCTTACTCATCACCACCCGCACGCGCTCCCCACGCCGTGGCTGTGGATGATGACGGTGCTGCACAACTATGTGATCCGCCGCGACGACGGCACCACCGCCGCCGAACGCTTCTTCGGCCGCAAACACGGCGTCTCGTTCGAGCCCCTCGTCGCGGTCAGGCCGTTGCCGGCACGCGCGAGGACGCGGAGGCGGCGCAAGCCACCCGAACTCCTCGCCGCGGCAGGGTAGCCCCGCACGAAGTTATGCGTGATCCAGCGCGTTCCCCCGCGGCCTCCCGTATAGTCGGTGCCCCGCGATGAACACTCCGCCTCCTCGATACACCGGATTTCCGCACCCCGCAGGGCTCGTCATCGTGGATCAGGTCTCGGGCGAGATTACGCTCGTACCCCAGGATGGTCACGGCGTGCAGGAACTCCGGACCGGTCGGCAGGTCCCGTTCATCCCCCCATACCCGCCGTCGAAGGCCAACGAAGCGCTGACCGAGGGAGTACCGCACGATGAACTAGCGGCACGTCTGCCCACGCCAATCGCGGCGGCCTATTCACGTGCCTTGGCGGCGTCGCACGCCGGAACCCAGTGTCACCTCGTTGCGGAGGTCTTCTCCACCTTCCTGCGATACTCCACACTGGTAATGGTCAGCGACTATCTTGCGGCGGCCGACCTCCGCGATCCGAACTTAGACGAACTTCTCCGCGTGTCGCTGCACACCCCGACACCGCGCACGTGGCTGCGTATTCTTCGTCGAGCGATCCGTGTTTTCGAGGGAGGGCGCCGGACGCCCTTTTGCACAGGACTTCCCGCTGCTTTCGAGCGCCTTCAGCGTCGCAACGTCCTCTTACGCCGCAACCAGATTACCCCAGGTGGAGACATGGGGGAGGAGGTCGAACTCACCGATCCGTTGACCGCGTTGATTGATTTCACCGAGACAATGTCGCGAGGGTACACCCCATCGGGTGACGTCGCGAGGGAGCGATCGTCGGGCGCGATCGCCGCACTGCGTGCCGTTCTTCAAGCAGCAACCTTCCTGACGGACAACCCGCTCCGTTGGACGCCCCCAAAAGCGCCCAGGCGCAGCGTAGTGTCGCTCATGGGATTGACGCCCATTCCCGCACTCGAGAATCTCCCGGAGTCGTCGAACGCTTCAGCGGTGTACCTTCGAGCATCAGACGGCGCAGGCTTCCTATCGCTTCCGCTCGTGGTCGAAGTGCGACCGTCCCCTTCTGATGGCACACTACTCGACGATATTCTTCTGTTCGACTCATACGAGGACAACCGAATCTCCTACCGGAAACTATCCGGGGAGCCACTCAGCCAGACACTAACCACGAGTTCCTGGCCTCATCTTCTCGCCAGCAAGCGCCGCGTGAGCGTGTCGGGCTCGTTGGAAACCATGTCTCTCGAAGAGGTCTTGGAGATTGCCGACGAAGCGACACGAGCGCGTATCGCAGCCCTCCGTGCAGAAGGCACGGTACCGTCAGCTCGACGCACGGTTGTCGGCCGCACCGCGCATCACGAGCTTGAGGGATTCATCACCGCTCAGATCGATGCACCCACGAAGAGTGTCAGCGCTTCGGCGTATCGAGGAGCGCTGATCATTGGACCGGCTGGCACCGGGAAGACCACATTGCTCTCCCGTGTGGCGGAGGAGCACCTGGGCCGAGACCTCGTGGTCTACTACAGCGCTTCAACGCTCGAGAATGATGACTTGATGACGTTGATCGCGGAGACCCTTCGGGTGGTGCGGCAGGGAACCCCCCTCGGCTTCGGCGAACTTCTCGGTCGTCTTGCGGCTCCGATGCGCTCGACGAAGGCACGCCTTGTGATCGTCATAGATGCCATAGAGGAGTTTCGCGGCGGCCCCCGCAAGCTGCTCAAGGCGGTTCAGGGACTCATCGCGTCGCTCGCGACCTCGCCCTGGGCTCGGGTGGTAGTGAGTATGCGCGACTCTGCCTGGAACCACGCGGTGCCGGCCGATTTGCAGCGTGGTTTACTGTCGAGCTTCTGTGCCCTGGAGATGGGAAACTTCTCCGAGGAGGAGTTTGAACGCGCGTATCACTATCTCCAACTCGGCGGAGCCTACGAGCGGAGCAGCGATCCCGCCGTCCCGTCGTCGCCAACCACCTCGATCGACACACTCCGAAACCTGCCGCGCGAGCTGCGTACCGTGCTTCATCACCCGCTCACGCTTCGCCTCCTAGCGGAGCGTTTCGATCAGAGATCATTCTCACTCACCTTCCTTCGTGAAGATGCCGCGCGAGAGCGCTTCGAGCGCCTCACACGGGAGGAGACTGAGGGGATGAAGCACTCGGACTGCATGCAAGCCATCGCCGACCAGATGGCATTTATCCTCCGCGATTGCGTGACCCGCACGGACCTGGCGAGTTCGCCGGTCTTCCGCGACATGTTCGCGGGGCACGAAACCAATGAAGTCCCCTACGTTCTCGCCGCGCTGGTTTCGTCGGGGGCTCTCGCGTCGACGAAGAATGCTGGTGAGACGTTCTACCGTTTCGCACAACCGCTGCTGTTCGAGCATGTCATCGCGCAACGCCACGCGGGTCGCGTCCACGACGGTAGGACTCTTTGTGCGCTCGCAGCGCGCTGGGCGAAGGAGTCAGTGTTCCGGGAGTTGATCCCTGCTGTGATGCTGCAACTCTGTCGAGGTGGCCGGCCGGAGCATGTCCTGGATGCCATTGATCAGATCCCTATCTCTGGACACGAGGCAATCCTCGACGCCGCGACCACGACCTTTGTGCGCCTTGGTGTTGCAGAGGACGATCGGTTCAACGCACTCCTCACGGCGGCGGTTGCGCGCCCCACAGAGGCCGATTTGGTGGTGCTCACCGGGGCGGCCGAACGGCTCCTGCACCTCGCCGTACCGACGGTCTTGCTACGCCTACTGGATGCACTCGCCCCCTCCGGTGACCTCAGGAACCTGACGTCTGTGCGGCCCGACCTCGACCGCAGGAGGCTATTAGTTCTCGCACGGACACGACGCGCTCTCGAACAGCTAACCCGGGCAGAGCAGGCTCTCGCGGAGCTTGAAGGGCCCAGCGAAAGCGGCGCGATACGCCCTGATCCGGAGGTTCTCGTCGAACGCGCCTGGTTGACTCGAGCGCGCGGACAACGCGAGGCCGCAGCTCGCATTCTGGACAGGCTAGACGCAACGGCGGGTGACCTTCCTCCGGACAGCGAGGCGCGGATCAGTGCGCATCGGTTGCGAGCCCAACTCGCGATCGACGCTGGAGATCGTGAGCTCGCACGACCTCACATCCTGGACGCGATAGAAAGGGCCCGGCAGCGTGGAGCGCAGCGCGAGCTGTGCCTGGCCTTGCTCCAACGTACGTGGATGGAGTGGTTGGAGGGGGACCTCAAGTTGGTCGATGACCTGCTCACCGAAGCGCTCCCGATCGCTGAGCAGACCGGCCACCTCGACCTCCTCCGGCAGTGCCTCGGATACCGCGCCATCGAGCGACGGGAAGTGGGGGCGTACCGGGAGGCCGTGGTGTGCGCCGAGCGGCAGCTCGCCGTCGCGCGGCACGGCGGCCAGAACGGACCCATGCAAGCGGCGCTTCGCAATCTCGGAGTGTTCCGCTTGGAGGCTGGAGACCTCGCGGGGGCCGAAAGTGCTTTGCGAGAGTCAGCAGAGCTTGCCCGCAGACTCCGGCGCGCGGAGGCGGAATTGGGCTTGTTGCTCACACTCGCCGTCGTCGAGCGTGAGGGTCAAGGCGGGCGTGACCGTGCCCTCGCAACAGTGGACTGGGCGCTCACCGTCGCGGCTCGCGAACGGGTGGATCCACACCAGCATCTCTGGCTTCGTTGGATGATCACTCGAGCGCCTAGCGACGCGGTCTGTTGGCAGGCCGCTGCTCCGGACAAGGATCGGCTTTTTGAGGCCCACCGAGCAACCCTCTCGCTCGACGAGGCGATTCGTCGCGGGGAGGTCGGTGACCTGCGCCCGGCCTTCGAGTCGCTGGTGCCCAGCATCGCGTCGGCGCGACCTCGTCCCGAGCTCTACGAGCTACCGATGGGCGTGGCGGGAGATGCGGTGAGGGTGGCACTTGCCGAGCAAGACACCACGCTTGCCCGTTTCATGATCGAACACTGCCGTACCTGGCTCAACGGGCGCCCCTCGACAGATTTTCGTGAGATGCAGGGGCTTCTCGAGCAACACCTCGCTGCCGGCGATCGAGACCTTTCGTGACCCAGGTGAAGCTGGTATAGATGGAGGGCATGGTCGTCGCGGGCTGTTGGGTCCTGAGTTCCGGAGGAATCGCGTGAGTGAGGTGCGGCCGCCTGCGCTCGAAGAACTGGTGCGTGCCGTGCTCGCGTCGCTAGGGTTCTCGGCGGCAGGTGAAGGCACGCGTGATCCCTTCGAGCGAGTCATAACCCGGTCATTGGGCTTCCTGGATCCGTTTGAACTGCTGGATCGCCTCGATGCGCTGATGGGTCAGGTCTGCCAGATTCAGATCGCGGGCGGGAAGATGTACGGCACGGGCTTTCTGGTAGGGGCCGATCTTGTCCTGACGAACCATCATGTCGTGCGCGACCTGCGGAGGGGGGAGGCCAGGGGTCCAGGTCGCGGACTGTACGCAGCGAAGGACGTGAACGTTCGTTTTGATTACCGCGACCGCACCGCCGACGGGGACGGCGCGCCCGTCTCCGTGTCCCTGGCCGCAGACTGGCTGCTGGATGAATCCCCGTACAGTGCCGCGGACGAGTCGCGGGACTGTGCGGTGCTACCCACGATGGACGAACTCGACTACGCGCTGTTGCGCCTCTCCCATCCGGTCGGCGAGCAACCCTGCGTGCGCCGGAGCGGCGTGTCGCGAGCGCGTGGATGGATGGACCTTCCGGCGAGCGTCCCCGAACTCGAAGCGGGCAGTCCGTTATACATCCTACAACATCCGCGGGGTCTTCCCCTGCGGCTCGCGCAGGACACGGCGGGAGTGCTTGGCTTCAACGACAATCGGACGCGCCTGCGATACCGCACCAACACCGATCCTGGCTCGTCCGGCGCTCCGTGCTTCGACGGACGCTGGAACCTCGTCGCCATTCATCACAGCAGCGACCTGGACCCCCTCATTCCCCGCTTCAACCAGGGCATTCCGCTCGACCGGGTTTGCGAGCGCATCGAACGGACGCTCTCTCGGCCCTTCGGGCGCGGGGAGGCCGGTCGGGTCTCGCTCGCGGTCATGGCCGCGCGCGCCGCGGCGACGGGCTGGCGCCGCGAGGAGATGCCCACCGGACTGCGGCGCGCCGACGAGGAGGGCGTGTATCTGTGGGACGACGGCGATCGCAAATTAGGCATTGAAATGGTCTACGTCCCGCCGGGAGAGTTCGGCGTCGGGGATGACGCGCTGCCCGGCGCCGCCCGTGCCGGCGTCCACCGGCTCGAGCGAGGCTTCTACGTCGCGCGGTATCCCACGACCGTTGACGAGTTCCGGCGGTTCTGCGAGGAGACGGGGCATCGCACGCTCGCGGAGTTGCAGCGGCGGGCGCTGACCTGGCGCCAGCCGGGCTTCGCGCAGGATGCACGGCACCCCGTGGTGTGCGTGTCCTTCGAGGACGCCTGCCAGTATGCGACCTGGGCGGGCATGCGATTGCCGCTCGAGGTGGAGTGGGAGTGCGCGTCTCGCGGCGCCGGAGGAAAGGGCTATCCGTGGGGTAACGATCCACCCCAGGACGACCGATTGTGGTGGTCGGGGATGATCGAGCGGGAGGGGACGTGCGGCGTGGGACAGCATCCTTTGGGTCGCGCGGAGTCGGGTATCGAGGATGCTTCAGGCAACGTTTGGGAATGGACGATGGACCTATGGGCTTCGGCCCCTTCGGAGGGCGGGCGGGCGGCCGTTCCATCGCCGTTTACGCCCTTACGCGTAGTGCGAGGCGGGAGTTGGTGCGACCACCAGGCGGCCCGCGTCTCGACGGCTTGGCGCGAGGTCGGCGATGAAAAGCTGGCGGCGAACAACCGCGGCCTTCGCTGCGTGTTGGACGAACGATCCGAGCCAGACACGGCAGCCAGCGTCCAGAGGCCCGTGACCTGATCGGCCGCCGTCCGAAGGCCGGCCGGCCATGGGGGTCCTTGCTCTGTATCATCGCGGTACCTCTCCCGTCGCAGGGGTGCGGCTCTTTCCCGGCGGAGCGCCTGACGGTCACGCGGCGGCCTTCGCCGGCGGGTAGTTCCGCGCGTGCTCCTTCTTGAGATGGAATCGGCAGTACGCATTCCAGTCGCCCGATGCGATCAGCGCGCGAATGCGCCGCACGGCCTCGGCGCCCTGCACGGTCCATCGCGCGCCGGTGAGTCCCATCCTGTCCTGGACGAGCGATCGGCACGCGCCCTCGATCACGCCGCTCGCGATCGGCAGCCCTGCCCGCAGCGCGGCCGCGTAGTCCAACTGTCGACTCCGCGCCCGCAGATACTCCGCGCAGTCCTCCACCGCCTCACGACGAGCGTCCGTGATGTCTCGCAAGGTCGCCGACTGCCGCAGCCCCGCCACGACGTCCACCACCGGGCGCGTGAGCAGCTTGCCCACGTACGTCCGCACCCACCGCTCGGCCGCCGCGTTGGTCCCGCCGTGAATCGCAATCGCCGCCCGCCACAGGTAGTGCAGCACGTGGATCAGATCGAGCACGATCACCACCCGCACGCCCAGCCGGTCGGCCTCCTGCTGCACGACCTCGCTCTGCGTCTCGGCCCCGTCGATCACCACGACCCACGTCCGTCGGTGCTCCGGGTCGCGTCGCTGTGCCTCAGCAAACATCGCCCCGATCGCCGTGCGCTGGTCCTTCTCGACCGTCGCCGCGACCTGCTTGTTCTGCGGTCGCGGCAGCGTGCGCTTGGGGCTCGTGCGCTGGGCTGGTGGCTTGAGCTGCTCGACGATCTCGCGAGCTTCGCGCACGCACGGCTCCTGATCCCAGATCGCCGTCACGACAGCCATGCGGCGGTCGTGAGCGCGCTCCTGGCGGGCGGCCATCGGGTCGCCGCGCACGACGTCGGTGGCGTCGCGGGCGGCGGCCTTACGGGTGGCCTCGCGGGGCGCCCGCGGCAGCATCCGAACGCCCTTGGCGTCGGTAGAGAGCACCAGCAGCGTCGTGTCGGCGACGGCGTCATTGGCGGGGCGCTCGCGCTCCGCGTAGAAGGCGTCGAAGTCCTGGGCCATGCGCACCGCGAGCTGCTCGGCCTGCCGCCGCGGGACCTCGATGCCCAGCTGCTCGAGCGCCTCGCAGCTGTGGCCGACGGAGCGGTCGGCGAGCTGCTCGCAGACGAAGCGGCGTACGCCCGAGGAGTAGACCTCGCAGGGCAGGTCGACGGCGGCGTCCATGGGTCGAATGGTGGGCGCGCCCGTGCACTGCCACGCCCAGCGGGACACGCGTACGCGGCCGACCACCGTGTCGAGGTTGCACGCCTGGGCGCGGGGCACTGCGTCGGGAGCGACCCCGTCGGGCCACGGGGCCTGCCGTTCCTGGCGGGCGCGCAGGTCGAAGTGCCCCTGGACCATGCGACGCGCGATCTCGCGCGAGGCCAGCAGGACGTGGGTCTCGATCTCGCCGTGGGCGAGGTCCATCGCGTCGGCGCGGAGCCAGTCGCAGGTGGTCGAGAAGTGAGCGAGGGCAGCGGCAAAGGGGTCGTCGGACGGGGCGAGGTGTGGTTGCATCGGCCTGCGGGTTTTGGGCTGTGGGGTACGTGGTACTTCCCAACTACCCGAAGCCCGCACGCGCCGTCATCCCGCGGTGCTGGCGCACGATCCCGGCCCTACGCCGCCTCGCGCCGCGAAAGAGCCGCACCCCCGTCGCAGGGGGTCGCGTCCACTCCCTCACCGGGGTCTTCTGTAGGAGTTCTGCATGCGTCGCTCGTCGCTTTTCTGGTCAGTCGTCTTGGTGAGCGTCGCACTCTCGTCGCGTGCAGACCCTGGTGTCCCTGCGTCCACTTCCAGTGCGGATCCGGCGTTTGCGTTGAACGCGGAAGCCATGCGCCTCTACAGCGCGGGGAGCTTCCAGGCGGCGATTCCGCTCGCACAGGAGGTGGTACGACTGCGCGAGGCTGCATTGGGGCCCGCACACCGGGAGGTGGCCAACGGGCTCAACAATCTCGCCGAGATGTTTCGCGCACTCGGGCAGTACGACAATGCGCTCGCGCTCCACGAGCGGGCGCTCCGCAGCCGCGCAGCCGCCTTCGGGTCCAACCACCCGGACGTGGCTCAGAGCCTCAACAACATCGCCAGGGTGTTCTGTGAGCAGGGGCACTGCGACCGCGCCCTTCCGCTGCACGAGCGGGCACTGCTCATCTTCGAGGCGGCGCTCGGTCCCAATCACCCGGACGTGGCCACCTGCCTCAACAACGTTGCCGCGGTGTTCCAGGCAATGGGTCAGTATGAGCGCGCTGTCCCGTTGCACGAACGCGGTGACCTACCGGGTGATCGCGATCATCAAGCGCCAGGAAGGCCTTCCGGTCGGGCCGATTCAGCGGGTCGGGTAGTACCGCCGCAGCGTCTCGGTGCGCAGCTCGTCGAAGTAGCCGCCGTCGATGCTCGCCCGGATGTCGTCGACCATCCGCACGACGAACCGCTCGTTGTGGATGGTGGCCAGCGTGAAGCCGGTCATCTCCTTGGCCTTGAACAGGTGGTGCAGGTACGCCCGGCTGTAGTGGGTGCAGGTGTAGCAGTCGCAGCCGTCGGCCAGCGGCCCGAAGTCACGCTTGTAGCGCGCCCCCGTCAGGTTGTAGCGGCCGTCGGGGGAGTAGATGGCGGCGTTGCGGGCGACCCGGGACGGCGACACGCAGTCGAAGGTGTCCACGCCGTGCTCGATGGCGGCGAACACGTCGTCGGGCTCGCTGATGCCGAGCAGGTGGCGCGGCTTGTCGCGGGGGAGTTCCTCGGCGACCCAGGACACGATGGTGCCCAGGTTCTGCTTCTCCAGCGCTCCGCCGATGCCGAAGCCGTCG
This sequence comes from Myxococcaceae bacterium, assembly GCA_028287085.1. GTDB lineage: Bacteria > Myxococcota_A > Polyangia > Polyangiales > SCUS01. The sequence continues at coordinate 2,912 of JAQBQI010000369.1, read as the reverse complement.
AACTCCATGGCCCCGAGGTCACGGGCGGCCTTGCGCCGCAAATCCTCGTACTGGGCGCCCTGCAGGACCCCGAACAGGGCCTGCGGCGGCCGGTGGGTGCGCTCGGCGGCGAGCCGCTGGTGCTCGGCCAGGCAGCGCTCCGCCCAGCGGCGGGTGCGCTCCAGCGACTCCTCCTGGTAGCCGCGGGTGTTCATGAGCGTGGTCAGTTCGTCGAAGGCGAAGATGATGTCGGCCCCCAGCTGGTGCTGGATCCGCATCGACACCTCGGGGGTGAAGCGGTGCACGTCGCCGTTGAGGTGCGACTTGAAGGTGACCCCGTCGTCGTCGACGTGCGCCAGCCGGGTCTTGCCCTCGGCGATGACGTCGTCGGCCCGCGCGGTTGTCGAGTCCATCGACAGCACCTTCTTGAACCCGGCGCCCAGTGAGAGGACCTGGAAGCCACCGCTGTCGGTGAAGGTCGGCCCGTCCCAGTGCATGAAGGCGCCGAGACCGCCTGCCTCGTCGACGATGTCGGCCCCGGGCTGGAGGAACAGGTGATAGGCGTTGGCCAGCACCGCCTGCGCGCCGAGCTCGCGCACCGACTCCGGCAGCAGGGTCTTGACCGTCGCCTTGGTGCCGACGGCGACGAACGCGGGGGTGCGGATCTCGCCGTGCGGCGTGGCGATCACTCCGGACCGGCCGCCGCGGCCGCCGTCCAGTTCCGACGTCACGGTGAACACGTGCTCCACCCCACCACACCGGCACCGCCGGAGCCGCATCGGCACGGTGCGGCCGCGCGGCGACCGATCCGTCGGTGCGGGAGGATGGCGCCATGACTGCAGCCCCGTTCCCCGCGGCCCCGGTCGGGGACGCCCCGGTGGGTACCGGACCGTCGCCCAGTTCGATACCGACGGGCGGCACCGACACCGGCGGTGTCCATGCCGACCACGACCGGCTGCGACGGGTGCGGGCGCTCGCCGCCGAGGTGCTGGCCGACGCCCCCGCGCATCAGCGCGAGCTGTTCGACGTCCGGTTGTCGAAGTGGTGGCCGGACCTCTGGGAGGGCCTGGCCGAGCTGTACCCGGCCGCCGCCGCGGAGGATCTCGGCCACCGGCTGGTGACGCTCGCCGCCACCTCGTTCGCCGGGCGGGACTCCGAGCTGCACCACCTGGACCTGGTCCGGACGCTGAGCCCGGACTGGTTCCAGAGCCAGTCGATGCTCGGCTACGCCGCCTACGCCGAGCGGTTCGCCGGCGACCTGGCCGGTGTCGCCGGCACGATCGACTACCTGCACGAGCTCGGGGTGACCTACCTGCACCTGATGCCGCTGCTGACCCCGCGCGAGGGCGACTCCGACGGCGGCTACGCCGTGGCCGACTACCGCAGTGTGCGGGCCGATCTCGGGACCACCGAGGACCTGCGCGCGCTGGCCACCGCCCTGCGGCACGCCGGCATCAGCCTGGTGCTGGACCTGGTGCTCAACCACGTCGCCCGTGAGCACGAGTGGGCGGTCAAGGCGCGGCAGGGCGACCCGAAGTACCGCGCGTACTTCCACGTCTTCGCCGACCGCGACGAGGTGGACGCCTTCGAAGCGACGCTGCCGGAGGTGTTCCCCGACTTCGCCCCCGGCAACTTCACCTGGGACGACGACCTGCAGGGCTGGGTGTGGACGACGTTCAACCAGTTCCAGTGGGACGTGAACTGGGGCAATCCCGACGTGCTGTTCGAGTACGCCGGCATCGTGCTCTTCCTGGCGAATCTGGGCGTCGAGGTGCTCCGGATGGACGCCATCGCGTTCATGTGGAAGCGGCTGGACACCAACTCGCAGAACCAGCCGGAGGTGCACGCGATCGCCCGGACGCTGCGTGCGCTGGCCCGGATCGCATGTCCCGCACTGGCTTTCAAGGCCGAGGCGATCGTCGCGCCGGCCGACCTGGTGCAGTACCTGGGGCAGGGCCGGCACTACGGCAAGGTCAGCGACATCGCCTATCACAACTCGTTGATGGTGCAGATCTGGTCGATGCTGGCGGCCGGTGACGTCCGGCTCGCGGTCGAGGCGCTCCGTGGGTTGCCGCCGGTGCCGCCGACCACCTCGTGGGTCACCTACGTGCGCTGCCACGACGACATCGGCTGGGCCATCGACGACACCGACGCCTGGCGGTCGGGTCTGAACGGCTGGGAGCATCGCAAGTTCCTGTCCGACTTCTTCAGCGGCGAGTATCCGGGCACGCCGGCCCGTGGCCTGGTGTTCCAGAGCAACCCGGCCACCGGCGATCGCCGGATCAGCGGCACCACCGCGAGTCTCACCGGTCTGGAGGCGGCGCTGGCCGCCGGTGACGGGTCCGCGGTGGACACCGCGATCGCCCGGATCTCCCTGACGTACGCGCTGATCATGGGCTGGGGCGGCATCCCGGTGATCTGGTCCGGCGACGAGCTGGCGCAGCTCAACGATCCGGCCTGGGACACCGAGCCCGGGCACGGGGCGGACAACCGGTGGGCGCACCGGCCGCGGTTGGACTGGGCGCTGGCCGAACGGCGGCACGAGCCGTACAGCATCCAGCAGCGGGTGTTCGACGCCCTGGCGCACCTGCAGCGGGTGCGGTCCGAGCAGCCGCAGTTCCATGCGTCGGTGCCGGCGCGGATCACCGACGTGGCCGATCCCGCGGTGCTGCCGGTGTTGCGGGAGCATCCCCTGGGTCCGTTGCTGGGCCTGTACAACGTCAGCGACTCATGGCGCGCCTACCCGTGGCAGTCGCTCGCGGCGCTGGGGCTGGAGAGTGGCGTGGACCGGGTCAGCGGTGACCGGCTGACCTACGGCGACGACGGCAACCTGTGGTTGCCGCCCTACGGCTTCCGGTGGATCACCGCGGGCTGAGGTTCGGGGGCTCCGGCCCCCGCGGGGGGCGGTCGGCGGCGGCGTGGTCGCGGCTGCC
>JAQBQI010000325.1 GCA_028287085.1 Myxococcaceae bacterium | reverse complement strand
GGGCGACCCCAGCGCGACGGCCGCGACCACGCCCGGGAGCATCAACATCCATGGCGCGCGTCGGGTCGGCATCGGCGAGACCCTACCTCAGCCGACGCGCAAGGTTCAACGGTCAGCAGACATTGCGGCCACCGTCGCGTCGAGGTCGGCGACGTCGGCCCGCAGCGCGCCGTCGAGGCCGTCGATCGACTCGAGCGCGACGCTGAGCTCGCGGATGAGCGCGTCGAGCTCGACGGCGAGCGTGCGCTCCTCCTGCGTGAGCTGCGACTCGATGTCGTGCAGCCGGGCCTCGAGCGCGTCGCACGCCGCGACCTGCTCGCGCAGCGTCTCCTCGCACGCGCCGAGCTCCCACAGGATCGCGTCGGACGCGCCGAGCGCCGCGGCCCCGGCGGGCGCCCCGCGCTGCACCTGCTCGCGCCGGCGCAGCAGGGTGGCGCGCCGCGCGGCCGAGTCGTCGCGCTCGCGGCCGAGCTGCGTGAGCGTGGCCGCGAGGGCGTCGACGGCGTTGCCGTGGTCGATGCGCAGCTCGCGGGCGCGGGCCTCGACGCCGAGGGCGCGCACGCGGTCGATCTCGAGCTGGGTCACGGCGACGTCCATCGCGGCGACCCGCGCGCGCATCGCCCCGAGGCGGCCCTTCACGTCGGCCGGGGCCTCGCCCCAGAACACCGCCGCGAGGCGCGTGGTGACCGCGTCGATGAAGGCGCGCCACGCCCGCGGCCGCTCGACCGGGTCGACCCGCTCGGGCGCCGCGACGTCGAGCACCCCGCCGGTGCCGGCGCCCCCGCGCGGGATGTTGAGCAGGTGGTTGGGCGAGCTCTCGCGCGGCCGCGGCGGGGTGAGCGGCAGCGGCACCAGCGAGGCGCGCACCCGCGTCGGGCCCTCGTCGGCGGCGTCGCGGTCGACGCCGGGCACCTCGATCGACGGCGTCCACCCCATGACGGCCGCGGGCTCGCGGGGCGGGGGCAGGGCGTCGAGCACCGGGTCGCCCGAGAGTTCGCGGCGCAGGGCGTCGATGTGCTCGATGAGCTCGTGGGCGTTCTGGAAGCGCTGCTCGGGCTGCTTCTCGAGGCAGCGCAGCACGAGGCGCTCGATGGGCTCGGGGATCGACGGCAGCCGCGCCCGCGGCGGCACCGGCGGCTCCATCACGTGCTTGAGCATGAGCTCGCCGAGGTGCTCGACGTCGAAGGGCAGCGCCCCGGTGACCATCTCGTAGAGCACCACGCCGAGCGAGTAGAGGTCGGTGCGCGGGGTGATGGCCCCGCCGGTGGCGTACTCCGGCGCGATGTACCCGGGCGTGCCGAAGACCTTGTTGCTGAGCGTGAGCGAGGGCTGGTCGAGCAGCTTCGCGATGCCGAAGTCGAGCAGCTTCACCTGGTCGCGCCGGTCGTCGCGGGGGATGAGCAGCACGTTGTCGGGCTTGAGGTCGCGGTGGATGACCTCCATCTGGTGGGCGCGGGCGAGGCCCGAGGCGATCTGCCGGGCGATGTCGAGCGCGCGCCGCAGGGCGAGCGGGCCGCGCGCGATGGCCGCGAGCAGGCTCTCGCCCGGCACGTACTCCATCACCAGGTAGACGAGCCCCTCGGAGGTCTCGCCGTAGTCGGTGATGTCGATGACGTTCTCGTGCTGGATGCGGTTGACCGCGCGCGCCTCGCGCAGGAACCGGTCGCGGTGCACCGGGTCGCGGCTCAGGTCGGAGCGCAGCACCTTCACCGCGGCGAGCCGGTCGATCATCAGGTGGCGCGCGAGGTAGACGCTCGACATGCCGCCCCGCCCGAGGCGCGCGATCACCCGGTAGCGGCCCGCGAGGGTGGCGCCCGAGAAGGCGTCGAGCTGGTCGCTGTAGAGCCAGCCGTCGCGCTCGCACCGGAGCGAGCCCGCGGGCAGCACGTCGCCGCAGTTGGGACAGCGTGCGCCACGCGGGGCCCGCGGGGCGGTGGCCAGCTCGCGGGAGATCACCGCTCCATCGGGGCGGCGGGGTCGGCCGACCACTCGGCCAGCGAGCCGTCGTAGTTGCGCACCGAGGCGACGCCGCGCGCGGCGAGGGCGACCGCCGCCATGGCGCTGCGCACCCCGCAGGTGCAGCACGTGACGATCTCGCGGTTGGGGTCGATGCCCGCGTCGGCGAGGAGGCGCAGCACCTGCGAGGCGGGCACGAGCCGGCCGCGCTCGTCGAGCAGGGTGCGCCAGTCGAGGTGCCGCGCCCCCGCGATGTGCCCGCCGCGCGCCTCGCCGTAGGGCGTCGCCCCGCGGAACTCCAGCACGCTGCGGACGTCGATGACCTGCGCGCGCGCGGCGCCGACCTCGGCCTTGCGGGCCACGAGGTCGTCGCGCCAGCGCGCGTCGAAGCGGCCCACGGCGGCGCGCGCGTGCGAGGTCACCACGGGCCGGCCCGCCGACTTCCACGCGGTGAAGCCGCCGTCGAGCAGCGCCACGTCGGGGTGGCCCAGCAGCGCGAGCAGCCACGCGGCGTGGCCCTCCTCGCCCCACCCGCTCGCGCCGCTGCCGTA
>JAQBQI010000312.1 GCA_028287085.1 Myxococcaceae bacterium | reverse complement strand
GGCGGGGCGGCCCGGGCGGCGGCTCGCGCGACGACTGGAGCCCGAGCAACGGGCGCTCGGACGTGCTGGCGGCGCTGGAGGCGCTCGATCGGGCGGCCGACGAGCGCTTCAACCCGGGGGTGCTGCGCGCGATGGGGCTCGATCCGATGGCGGCCGCGGCGGCCGACCGCGCGCGCAAGCAGCTGCTCACGGCGGCGCGGCGCGATCGTACGCTGACCGACGATCGGCTGGTGTCGCCCGGCGGCGACTGGGAGGACACCCTCGGGCTGGCGCTGCTCGCGGGCTACCCCGACCGGGTGGCGAGGCGGCTGCGGGGCGACGAGGTGGCGCTCGCGTCGGGCGGCTCGGCGACGCTGTCGGCGACGAGCGAGGCGCGCGGCGGGGCCTTCGTGCTGGCCATCGACGCCGAGGAGCGCACCGACCACCGGGGGAGGGGAGTGCTCGTGCGCACCGCCTGCGTGGTCGAGCCCGAGTGGTTGATGGAGCTGTTCCCGGAGGCGGTGATCGACGCGGTCGAGGCGCGCTGGGTGGCGGCCGACGAGCGGGTCGACCCGGTGCGGGTGATGCGGTACCGCGGCCTCGTACTCGACGAGAGCCGCCCGGCCCCGTCGCCCGAGGTCGACCGGCTCGTCACCGAGCGCCTGCTGGAAGAGGCCCGACGGAAGGGCTTGCGGTCCTTCGTGGAGGACGCCGACGCGGTCGACCGTTGGCTCGCGCGGGTGGCCTTCGTGGCCGAGCGCTCGCCGGCGCTGGGGCTGCCCACCGACGCCGACGCGCTGCTGGAGATGGGGCTGCGCCACGCGGCGGCCGGGGCGCGCACGATGGCCGAGGTGCGGCGCGCGGGGCTGCTCGACGCCCTGCGCGACGGCCTCACCGGGCCGCAGCGGCGGGCGCTGGAGGAGACCGCGCCCGAGCGGGTGGCGCTGGGCGGCGGCAAGATGGTTCGGATCACGTACGAGATGGGCAAGGGACCGTGGATGGAGTCGCGGCTGCAGGACTTCTTCGGCTGCGCGCGCGGGCCCGCGGTGGCGGGGGGGAAGGTTCCGGTGGTGCTGCACCTGCTCGCGCCCAACCACCGCGCGGTGCAGGTGACGACCGACCTCGAGGGCTTCTGGGTGAAGCACTACCCCGCGATCCGGCGGGAGCTCTGCCGGAAGTACCCGCGGCACTCGTGGCCCGAAGACGGCCGCACCGCCTCGCCGCCGGCGGCGCTGGGCCGGGCGCGGTGAGGGGCGACCGGCGATGTTGACGCGAACGCTGCTGCTGGTGCGGCACGGGGAGTCCGAGGGCAACGCGGGGCGGATGTTCACGGGGCACGGCCCGTCGCCGCTGACGGCGCTGGGCGAGCGGCAGGCCGAGGCGCTCGGGGCGGCGCTCGCGCCGAGCGCGCCGTCGGTCATCTACAGCAGCGACCTGCCGCGCGCGCTCTCGACGGCGGCGCCGCTGGCCGCGCGCACGGGCCTCGCGGTGGTGGCCGACCACCGGCTGCGCGAGCGCGACATGGGGGCCTTCGTCGGCGTGCGCTTCGAGGTGCTGGAGGCCGAGCAGCCCGAGGCGTGGCGGGCGCTGCTCGCGCGCGACCCGGAGTTCACGCCGCCGGAGGGCGAGTCGCACCGGCGGTGCGCGGCGCGGATGAGCGCGGCGGTCGACGACATCCTCGCGCGCCACGCGACGGGCACCGTGGTGGTGGTGAGCCACGGGGTGGCGATCCACCACGCGCTGCGGCACCTGCTGGGGGCCAACGACGCGGGCTTGATTCTCGCGACGGAGAACTGCGGCGTGCACCGGCTGGAGTGGCGTGAGTTCGGAGTGCTGCGCGTGGCGGCCCTCAATGACACGAGCCACCTCGTCGGTCTTCTGCGCTAGGAGCCGCGGGGCCTTTCGCGCTAGGCAACAAGGCCATGCGCAACGGCGTTCTGGCGGCCTTCGGACTCCTGGCGACGGCGGCGGGGTGCGGCGACGTGGTGTCGTACCGGCCGCCTGCCGACGCCGCCATGGCGGCGGACGTGGGCGCAGCGGTCGACCTCCCGACGGTCGTGGACGACCGCGGCGTCGAGCCGGCGCCCGACGTCGCGCCCGTCGAGGACGCGGGCGTCACGACCCCCGATGACGTGCCGGCGGCCGACGATGCGGGCGCGATCGAAGCCGACGTCGACCCGATCGACGCGCCGGCGCCGGCCTTCGACGGGGGCGGGCGCGACCTGTCGCAACGCGGTCCCTACGTGGTCGGAACCTGGACGGGCGCGATCCCGGGCACGGCGACGACGGCGCGCGCGCTGTACCCGACGGCGAGCGACGCCCGCCTGCCGCTGGTGATCTTCGCGCACGGGTTTCAGCTCGGGGTGGGCAACTACGACGGCCTGCTCTCGCACATCGCGTCGTGGGGCTACGTCGTGGTGTCGATCGACTACCCGGGCACGCTGCTCTCGGTCGACCACCGCGACGTCCCGCGCGCGATGATCGCGGCGCGTACGGCGCTGGCGCAGGGCGTCGCGGGCTTCCCGGCGACGGGGCGCATCGACGCCAACCGCACCGTGGTGATGGGCCACTCGCTCGGGGCCAAGGGCGCGATCATGGCGGTGCTCGACGAGCCGGCCTTCGTGGCGGCGGTGGCGCTCGATCCCGTCGACGACAACCCGTCGCCCATCGGCGGGGTGTCCGACGCGACGCCGTCGATCGCGCCCGAGCAGATGGGCCGCCTCACGCGGCCGCTCGCGCTCTTCGGCGCCACGCAGTCGCGGTGCGCGCAGTTCGGCCAGGCGTGCGCGCCTGAGGGGAGCAACTACCTCCGCTTCGCGGCCGCGGCGCCGGCGGGCGCGCGGGTCGGCCTCTACCCCTTGAGCAACTTCGGCCACAACGACTTCGTCGACACGGCCTGCGGGTTCCAGTGCAGCGTGTGCGCGCGGGGCGCCGCGCCGCTCGACTCGCGGGCCCGCGCGCTGCGCTTCCTCGCGGTGGCTTTTCTGGAGAGGTACGTGCGCGGTGACGAGGCGTTGCAGCCCTACGTGGCCGGCGAAGGGCGGGACAGCTTCGTCGCGAGCGGGGCGCTGTGGGACGGGCGCACGGCGACGTTGCCGCGCTGCCCGTAGGGGAGGCGCGACCGGCCTCAGCCCATCGTGCGGACGGAGGCCGCGACCGTGGTGGCGGGACTGACGGTGATCGCGCCGGCGGCGACGGTGACCTGGTAGTGCGGCAGGGTCGCCGACGCGGGGCCGGTGATGACCACGCCGTTGCTGTCGAAGGTCGAGAAGTGCACCGGGCAGCGGGTGAGGCCGGTGGTGCTGATCGAGGTGCAGCCGGTGGGCGCCGTGCACGCCGTGGGCGTGCGGAACTCGATGGTGTTCGCCTCGTGCGTGCACGTGGCGCTGTAGGCGAAGAAGCCGTTCGCGTCGCGGCCCACGATGACGGCCTGCGCGCCGTACATCTTCCACACGCCGACCGGGTGGTCGCTCACGTTGCCGGCGCTGAAGGGGGCCGTCGACGCCTGGTCGCCGCAGCCCGGCGTCATCGCGGCCGCGGCGCCCGCCGCGCCGACCACGCACAGGAAGGTCCTCCGCTCCATCGCTCGCTTCTCGTCGCTCATCGGGATGTCTCTCCTGGAAAGAGGGCGCCGACCGATCGGGTCGCGTGCGCCGGGGCGCGGACCCTAGCACCGGCGAAAGTCGCAGCGCGGGGTGAAGTTTCCACGCGTGCGACGGATCACCTTGCGCGCCTCGGCGGCGTTGGTGTTCCCTCCGCCGCGGCGCGCCTGCCGCCGTACGGGCGATGGCGCGCGAGGAGATCACGACGATGCGTACTCACAAGTTTGGGCTCGGGGTTCTGGTTCTGCTGACGAGCTGCGGCACGCTCGGGCGCGGCGGCGGTCTGATGGGCGCCACCTGTAGCGGCGACCTCGGCGGCACCGCAGGCGCGCAGAAGGTCGAGGCCTTCATTGCCGCGGCCAACAGCTTCGCGACGGCCTCGGCCGAGCTCCAGACCGGCATGCTCAACGCCTGCCGCCAGATCGGTCGCGAGCTCGCGATCCCCGACTCCGAGCTCGGCGCGGGCGACAGCCCCGACGCGCTGCGCGCCGCCTGCACCCGCGTGTCGAACCAGCTGCGCGCCGACCTCACCGAGATCCGCGCGTCGGGCGGCGTGCGGGTCGAGCTCGTCACCGTCGCGCCGCACTGCGAGATCAGCGTCGACGCCTACGGGCGCTGCGCCGGCGAGTGCGACGCGTCGTACACGCCGGGCTCGGCCGAGGTCACCTGCGAGGGCGGCGAGATGCGCGGCGGCTGCTCCGCGCAGTGCACCGGCCACTGCGCCGTCGAGGTGAGCGGCGCCTGCAACGGCGTGTGCGAGGGCACCTGCGCCGGCTCGTCGAACTCGGGCGGCGAGTGCAACGGCACCTGCCAGGGCCGCTGCGTCGCGCGCGCGACGGGCAGCTGCGGCGGCGAGTGCCGCGGCGGCTGCTCGGTGGCCTTCACCGCGCCGAGCTGCACCGGCCGCGTCACGCCCCCGCGGGTGAACGCCGACTGCCGCGCGGCCTGCGACGCGCGCCTGAGCGCCCAGGCGAGCTGCACCCCCGGCCGCGCCGAGCTGACCATCACCGGCAACGTCGGCACCAACCTCCAGGAGAAGGTCGCGCACGTGCAGGCCGCGCTGCGCGGCGGCTTCTCGCAGATGCTGCTGCTGCGCCGCCGGGCCGAGCGCGCGGCCACCTCGGGGGCCCGCGTCGTCACGGCGGCCCGCGAGCTGCCCAACGCGATCGGCGCCGTCGGCGCGCAGGTGACCGCCTGCGCGGGCGTCGCGGCGAGCGGCCTCGTGGGCGCGGTCGCGAGCGTCGACGTCTCGGTCTCGGTCTCGGTGCAGGTCTCCGGCTCCGTCTCCGCGAACTGACCTCCCTCCCGCCGCTAGCGCGCGAAGGTCCCCACGGCCTGGTCGTCGGCCGAGGCCACCGGGGTCACGTCGAGCGCGTACTCCTCCTCCACCACCCGCTCGTCGGCCGCCACCACCACCGTCACGGTGTCGGCGTCGGCCGGCACCTGCGCCCGCGGAAACGCGCTCGCCGGGATGAGGAAGCGCCCGCGCCCCCGCGGCACCACGCAGGTGAGCAGCCAGCCCGCCTGCGCGGTGTCGGCCGGACCGCGCGACACCGTCACCACCAGCGCGACGTGGGTGCTGTCGCCCCCGCGCCAGGTCACCGGGAGCCCTTCGCCCGCGCGCAGGGAGAAGCCCGCGTCGGGCTTGATGCGCTGCACCGGGCGGGGCACCTGCGCGGGGCTGTGAAAGCGGTGCGCGGCGACCTCGTTGCTGCCCGCGAGGCTGCCCGCGACGCGGGTGCCGGGCTCGAGCGCGGTGCGCACCGCGGCGTGGTAGCGGCCGTCGGCCCCGCGGTCGACGTGCCCGATCGGGTCGCCACCGACGACCCAGAGGTCGAGCCGGCCGCCGTCGAGCATCGCGGGCTCGCGGCCGCCCGCGAGGGAGACCCCCAGGCACGAGGCGTCGCGGTAGCGCAGGTCGCGGTCGGCGTAGAGCGTGGCGCCGAGCACCGCGAAGGAGGGACCGGGCGAGAGCCCGAGGAGGTAGCGCGGGGCGAGCGCGGGCCCGCCGGGCCGGCGGCACGAGGCGAGGAGCGCGAGGGCGACGAGCGAGGCGCGGGGGGAGGGCATCGGCGTCAGTGGATGCCCGGGGTGCCGCGGGTTCGTCAACGGGGCGCGGGCGCGCTAGGCTCGCGGCTTACATGGCGACGTATTCGTGGCGGTTGGTGGCGGCGGCGGTGGCGGCGCGGTTGGCGGCGGCGTGCTCGGCGCCGGTGGAGGCCTACGACGCGTCGACGAGCGACACGGGGCGGCTGATCTGCTTCCCGTCGTGCCGGCTGGGGGAGGTCTGCACGGCGGCCAACCGCTGCGAGGCGATGACCAACCCCTTTCGGGACGCGGGCGCGGCGAGCGACCGGGGCCGCGACTGATCGCGTGGTAGCGTCGCCGGAGATGCGAGCGGTGAGGCGGCGATCGCTGCGGGCGGATGAGCGGGGACTCTCGACGGTCGAGTACGTGATCGTGCTGGTGGTGATCGGCCTCGTGGGCATCGCGGCCTGGCGGGGGCTCGGGTCGCAGACGGCGACGCGCGCCCTCGAAGCGCGGCAGGAGGTGAGCGGCCTGGGCGAGAGCGTCGACGGGCCCCCGGCCCGCGGCGGGTCGTCCGGGGCGCGGTCGGGCGTGCGGGAGCGGAGCCGGGTGGAAGACGCGACGGCCGAAGAGGCGCCGCCGCCCACGGCCGCCGAGGAGCTCTTCGGTCCGGTGCTGCTGCTCGGGGGGGCGGCGGTGCTGGTGCTCGCGGTCATCGCCCGGCGAATGTTGCGCAAGGGTGGTGGCGGCGATCAGGGCGGCAGCGGCGCCGCGGCCTGACAGGTCGCGCCCGGGGTTGATAGAGTCCCCGACCGTGAAGCTCCACGGCGGGTTCCGGGCGGTCGGTGTGTTGGGTCTGGCGGCGTGCTCGCCTGCGGAGGCGCCCGTCTTTACGACGCGCAGCGACGCCGCGGTCATCGGGCAGAGCGACGTCGTCGTGCGCGACGCGATCCCGATCCCCGACCGGGGCACGCAGGTGATCGAGCCCGACGCGTCGTGCATGACCACGACGGCCGACGCGCGCCGGCTGCCCGTGAACCTGCTCATCGTGCTCGACCGCTCGGGTTCGATGTCCGACAACGGCAAGTGGGTCGCCGCGCAGAGCGGCCTGCGCACGCTGCTCGGCCGTCTCGACGGCGGCATCCGCGTGGGGCTCACGATGTTCCCCGCGCCCGCGGGCGCGGGCTCGGCCGACCGCGCGACCACCTACGCGTCGCCGCTGGTGCCCATCGCGCCGCTCAGCGCCAACCGCGCCCGGCTCATCAGCACCCTCGACGACGCCTCGCCCGGCGGCAACACGCCGATGAACTGCGCCACCGAGGGGTCGCGCAGCTACTACGACGCCTTCACGATGGACGGCTCGCGCAACGTCATCCTGATCACCGACGGGCAGCCGACCTCCGAGTGCACCACGGCGCCGGTATGTAACAACCCCTTCGATCCCAACTTCTTCAACTGCGTGCTCTCGCAGGCCGGCGTCGCCTCCACCGAGGTGCGCGTCTCGGTCGCGCGCGGCGCCCGCGGCACTCCCCCCATCCGCTACTTCATCGCGGGCACTCCCGACGCGACCGACGCCTTCCTCTCCGACCTCGCGTTCACGGGCAACACGCCCCGCACGCCCGACTGCCAGCGCACCACGAGCTGCCACTACCGCCTCTCCACGGGCTCCTTCGAGGCCGACCTCACGCACGCCCTCGACGAGATCCGCGGCCGCGCGGTGAGCTGCGAGTTCGAGGTCGACGCCGACCCGACGCGCGTCGACACGACGCGGGTCAACGTCAACGTGACCAGCGGCGCGGGCGGGGCGCAGGTGATTCCGCGCGACGTCGACCACAACAACGGCTGGGACTACTCGCCGGGCATGCGCTCGGTGGTGCTGCACGGCCCGGCCTGCGACCGCGTGCTCAGCGACGACGGCGCGAGCGTGCGCATCGTCTTCGGCTGCCCGACGCTCACGCCCGGCTGAGCCGCCGCTCAGCGGGCGGCGTCGCGCACGCGGGTGAGGGCCAGTTCGTGGAGGTAGACCTCCAGGTTGGTGTAGCCCGCGACGCCGACGAGGCGCATCGAGAGCTCGGCGCCGTTGTGGTCCTGCACCACGGGGTTGAGCCCGTTGCGGCACTCGAACTCGTCGGACATCCCGTCGGAGTCGCGGTCGGCCGCCGCCGCCGGGGCGCCCGCGACGACCTGGAGCGCGTCGTTGGCGGGGTTGCGGTCGATGCCGGCGCTGAGCGGCTGGCCGTCGCGCACCGCGTTCATGAGGCGGGTGTCCATCGGGTCGCGGGGGAAGCACCCGGCGTTGGCGACGACGTAGGTGCGGAGCCCGGCGGCGGGCGTGTACGTGACCGCGGGGTAGTCGAAGCGGGCCGTGCGCACCCACGAAGGGGCGGAGTTCGGCGGCGGGCTGCTCGGCAGGTCGTTGCAGCAGTAGTTGAGCTGCCAGTCGCGGCGGTTGTTGTAGAGGTTCATCAGGTTGTCGCTGAAGAACGCGGGCGACTGGCTCGTGCGGTCGCGCAGCGAGAAGAGGCCGAACCCGTAGCCCGACCGCGCCCACGCGTAGTTGCCGACGATGTTGATCGCGTAGTGGATCGCCGGGCCGCTCTCGACCCCCGAGGTGGTGGTGCTGTTGAAGTCGACGTAGGTGCGCGGGTCCCACCAGAAGTTGTTGGCGAGCTCGGCCTGCATGGTGCTGTTCGCCGCCGCCGCGCTCTCGCGCGAGAACTCCGGCATGCGGCCGCCGATGCGGTTCCAGATGTTGTGGTGGATCGTGAGGCGGTCGAGGGCGTAGCCCGCGGCGGGGTTGGAGTAGTTCAGCAGCATCCCGCCGTAGACGTAGTGTTCGCCGACGGTCTCGGCGAGCAGCACGTTCTGGACGGTGATGGTGTTGGAGTACGAGATCTCCATCGCCTCGTCGTTGGCGTTGCCGAGCGAGACGTGGTCGATGATGGCGTTGCGCACGTACCGCAGGCGCATCCCGTCGTCGGACATGCCCGCCGGGCGCGAGCGGATGAAGCGCACCACGAGGTTGTCGACGTTGCGGGTGCTCGCCGGGCAGCTGTGCTCGCAGTAGGGCTGCTCGGTGGTGTGAAACCCGCGGACGGTGACCCCGCCCGGCGAGGTCTGGCCCGCGATGGTGAGGTTGCCCGCGCGCACGTGGATCTCGCCCTGGATCACGCCGCTGACCTTGAACAGCACGTAGCGCGGGCCGGTCTGCTGCACCGCATCGAGGAGCGACCCCGGACCGGCGGCGTTGAGGTTGGTCACGTAGATGACGCGCCCGCCGCGCCCGCCGGTCGCCGCCGCGCCGAAGCCCTCGGCGCCGGGGAAGGCGCGCAGCTCGCGGGCCCCGGTGGCGGTGAGGTCGATGCGGGCGCCCGCGTCGACGCCGCGGAAGGGCAGGCACGGGTCGCCCGTCGCGGGCACGTCGACCGCGGTCGCGCCGCGGTCGGTGACGACGGCGCCCCGGTCGGTGACGACGGTTCCCCGGTCGGTGACCGCGGTGCCCCGGTCGGCCGGCCGCAGCGGCACGTCGAGGGGGCCGAGGTCGAGGGCCTCGCCGGTGTCGGGGTCGAAGCCCGCGTCGACGGGCTTGGGCTCGAAGCCCGCGTCTTCGGGTAGCACCGCGTCGAGGTGGCCCCCGGTGATGTATCCCTGGCAGCCGGTGGCGGCGGTCGCAATCACCGCCACGGTGGCCCATCTCGTCGCGCCGAGCATTGCGCGCAAACTAGCAGCGCGCCCGCTGCCTTGGCAACGCGGGCCCCGGTAGCCACCGGCCGGGCGCGGGTGATATCGGTCGCGCCCATGCAACGACGTTCGCTCGTGACCGGCGCCGGGGGCTTCATCGGCAGCCACCTCGTCGAGGCCCTCGTGCGCCGCGGCGACGCGGTGCGCGCGCTGGTGCGTTACAACGCCCGCGGCGACCGCGGCGCGCTCGAGCAGCTCGCGCCCGACGTGCTCGCGCAGGTCGAGGTCGTGGCCGGCGACCTCACCGACCCCTTCTTCACGCGGGGCCTCGTCCGCGGCTGCGACGTCGCCTTCCACCTCGCGTCGCTCATCGCGATCCCCTACTCGTACCAGTGCGCGTCGCAGGTGTTCGCCAACAACCTGATGGCCACGCTGCACGTCGCGCAGGGCTGCCTCGACGCGGGCGGCGCGCGCATGGTCCACACCTCCACGAGCGAGGTGTACGGCACCGCGCAGTTCGTCCCCATCACCGAGGCGCACCCGCTCGTCGGCCAGTCGCCCTACGCCGCCAGCAAGATCGCCGCGGACCAGTGCGTCGAGAGCTTCGTGCGCTCCTTCGGGCTGCGCGCGGTGACGGTGCGGCCCTTCAACACCTACGGCCCGCGGCAGTCGACGCGCGCGGTGCTGCCCACCATCCTGACGCAGGCGCTCGCGGGCCGCCCCGTGCAGCTGGGCAAGCTCACGCCCACGCGCGACCTCGTGAACGTCGCCGACACCGTGCGCGGCTTCCTGCTCGCGGCCGAGCGCGACGAGGCCCTCGGGCAGACGGTGCAGCTCGCCACCGGGCGCGAGATCTCCGTCGGCGACCTCGCGGCGCTCTGCCTGCGCGTGGTCGGGGTCGAGGTCCCGATCGTGTGCGCCGAGGAGCGCCTCCGTCCGTCGGCGAGCGAGGTCGAGCGGCTGCTCGGCGACCCGTCGCGCGCGGCGTCGGTGCTCGGGTGGCGCGCCGAGGTCTCGCTCGAAGACGGCGTCGCGGGGGTGGCCGCGTGGCTGCGCGACAACCTCGGTCGCTACCGCCCGGGCGAATACCAGCGCTAGTAAACTCTCGGCGCTACCAGCCGCGGCCCGGCGGGGCGCCGGTGAGGGTGTGGCAGCCGTAGACGTGCTCGTTGCGGATGCCCGACTGGGCCCCGCGGTAGCGGCGCACCATGTCGGCGTAGACCTCGGGGCGGGAGCGGGCGAGGTTGGTCAGCTCGCCGGGGTCGGCCTCGACGTCGTAGAGCTCGAAGCGGCTGTCGTCGCCGTAGGCGGTGAGCTTGTACTGGCCGTGGATGAGCCCGCGGCGGCGGTCGTTGTTGCCGGTGCGGGCGAGGTCGACCCAGACGTCGCGCTCTTCGGGGGCGGCGCCGCGAAACTCACCGACGAGCGAGCGGCCGGTGAACTCGGGCTCGGGGGGCAGGCCGAAGAGCTCGAGGATGGTGGGCGCGAGGTCGACGTGGCTGCGGTTGGCGGCGATGCGGCGCGGCGCGGCGCCGGGGATGGAGAAGAACCACGGCACGCGCACGAGCGGCTGCCAGAGCTGGAAGGCGTGGCGGTAGAAGCCGTGCTCGCCGAAGGCCTCGCCGTGGTCGGCGGTGACGACGATGGCGGTGCGGGCGCCCCACGGCTGCGCGCGGATGAAGGTGACGAGGCGCTCGACCTGGCGGTCGGTGAAGGTCACCTCGCCGTCGTAGCGGTCGCGCACGCGGCGGCCGTAGTTGATGCCGGGGTGGGCCTGGTACTGGTCGTGCGGGTCCATGAAGTGGAACCACGCGAAGAAGCGCCGCGAGGTGTTGGCGGGGTCGGTGAGCAGGCGGATGGCGAGGTCGGCGTGGGCGACGCCGGTGATGTCGACGTCGGTGGTGGCGTTCCAGTGCGTGTTGGGCACCATGCGCCAGGCGTCGAAGCCCTGCTCGAAGCCCGCGTGGCCCGCGCGGAAGTACCCGTGCGACTGCGCCGCGATGGTGCGGATGCCCGCGGCCTGCAGGCGCTCGGGGAAGAAGACCACGCGGCTGGGGTAGGTGCCGAAGAAGTACCCGTCGCGGCGCAGCTCGCTCGGGAGGCGCCCGCCGAGGAAGCCGCCGACGCTCTGCGAGGTGTACGACGAGGCCGCGTAGGCGCGGGTGTACGAGACCGACTCGGCCTCGAGGCGCGTGAGGAAGGGCGCGATCGGTCGGGGGTAGCCCGCCCACGGCATGTCGGCGCGGAGGCTGTCGATGGAAATCATCACGACGTTGAGGTCGCGAGGGATCT
The DNA here is from genome assembly GCA_028287085.1 of Myxococcaceae bacterium. Taxonomy (GTDB): domain Bacteria; phylum Myxococcota_A; class Polyangia; order Polyangiales; genus SCUS01. The sequence goes on along the minus strand of JAQBQI010000312.1, from coordinate 28 downwards.
CCGTGAGCGCGGGTGGGCCCGGCGCCGG
>JAQBQI010000289.1 GCA_028287085.1 Myxococcaceae bacterium | reverse complement strand
TCCTTCAACCCCTTCGCCGCGGGCGCCGCCGCGCCGCCGGCCCCGGCCCCGGCGGCCGCGTTCAACCCCTTCGCCGGCGGCCCACCTCCGGCCGCGGCGCCCGCGCCCGGCGCCATCCCCGAGCCGGCCTTCAACCCCTTCGCACAAAACGCCCCTCCCGCGGTGCCCGCGAACTTCCCCAGGACCGAGGCGATGCCCGCGGTCCCGGCCGCCGCGGGCACGGCCCCGGCGCCGCCCTTCAACCCCTTCGCGCAGGCCGCGCCGCCCGCCCCGGCGCCGGCCGCCGAGCAGGCGCCCCCGCCGCCGCCTCCGGGCGAGTTCAAGCCTTTCGTCCCGTCGGGTTCGTGAGCCCTTCGCGGCTCGACGACTGACGCCCCGCGGCCCAGGAAACCCCACGACATCATGAAGACCCCTCCCCTCTCGTTGCTGCATCGCATCGGAGCGTCGGACGTCGCGTCGGTGAGCGGCGCCCGCTTCGAGCTGCGGTCGCCGACCGACGGCTCGCTCGTGGGCGAGGTCGCGCGCGGGGCCGCCGTCGACGTCGACCGCGCCGTCGCCTCGGCCCGCGCCGCCTTCGCCGCGTGGTCGACGACCCCGGCGCCCGTGCGCGGCGAGGTGATGTTCCGCGCGGCGGCGCTGCTGGAGGCCCGCAAAGACGCCATCGCGGAGGTGATGGCGCGCGAAATGGGCAAGCGCGTGGAGGAGGCCCGCGGCGACATCCAGGAGGCGATCGACACGGCCTTCTATGCGGGCAGCGAGGGGCGCCGGCTCTTCGGCCACACGGTGCCCTCCGAGCTCAGCGAAAAGATGGGCTTCACGCTCCGCCGCCCCATCGGCGTCGTCGGGGTCATCACCGCCTGGAACTTCCCCGTCGCCGTGCCCAGCTGGAAGATCCTGCCGGCGCTGGTGTGCGGCAACACCATCGTGTGGAAGCCCGCCGAGGAGGCCCCCGCGAGCGGCGCGATGTTCGCGCAGGCGCTCTGGGACGCGGGCCTCCCTCCCGGGGCGCTCAACATCGTGCACGGCTTCGGCGACGAGGTCGGCGCCGCGCTGGTGGCGCACCCCGACACGCGCGTTCTGGCCTTCACGGGCAGCACCCCGGTGGGCCGCTCCATCGCCGAGATCGGCGGCCGCATGCTCAAGCGCGTCTCGCTCGAGATGGGCGGCAAGAACCCCGTGATCGTGATGCCCGACGCCGACCTCGGCCTCGTCGTCGACGGCGTGCTCTGGGGCGCCTTCGGCACCGCCGGGCAGCGCTGCACCGCCACGAGCCGGCTCATCACCGTCGGCGACGCGCACGACCGCCTGCTCGACGAGCTGGTGAAGCGCGCGAAGGCCCTGCGCCTGGGCGACCCCCTCGACGCGGCGACCGAGGTGGGTCCGCTGGTGAGCGAGGCGCAGCGCCAGCGGGTGCACGGCTTCGTCGAGCGCGCCGTCGCCGCGGGCACCCCGCTGCGCTGCGGCGGGGCCTTCCCCACGGAGGCCGCGCTCCAGGGCGGGTGGTTCTATCCCCCGACGATCTTCGACGAGGTGAAGCGCGGCAGCGAGCTCGCGATGAGCGAGGTCTTCGGCCCGGTGCTCGCGGTGATCCGCGCGGCGAGCTTCGACGAGGCGATCGAGGTCGCCAACGAGGTGCCCTTCGGATTGAGCTCGTCGATCTACACGCGCGACGTCAACGTGGCGATGCGCGCCGTGCACCGGCTCGAGTCGGGCATCACGTACGTCAACGCGCCCACCAGCGGGGCCGAGGCGCACTTCCCCTTCGGCGGAGTGAAGGACACGGGCAACGGCCACCGCGAGGGCGGCTGGGCGCCCTACGAGTTCTTCACCGAGACCAAGACGGTCTATTTCGATTACTCGGGCACGCTCCAGCGCGCCCAGATTGACAATCGCGAGGGCTGAAGTCGCTACTCGACCACCAGGGTGCGCTCGACCCAGTCGAAGCCGCCGCGGGTGTCCTGGGCGGTGAAGAAGAAGCGCACGGTGCCGGGCTCGCGCGGCGCCTGCCACTTGCTGCGAATCGGGCCGTCGGGCGCGACCGCCGAGTCGACGCGAAACGCGTTGTCGAGCGTGCCCTTGTCGGCGAAGAAGCCGAACTGGATACGCTCCTGGGTCATCACGCGATTGCCCTGCAGGTCGAAGGTCGGTTGGATCTCGCGCGAGCCCGCCGCGACGCCCAGGTCGATGGTGTGTTCGGGGCACGGATCGGCGGCGCAGCGCGGCACGCGCAGCGGAACGGTGGCCTCGACGGGGACGCCCTCGGGCGTGGTGAGCCCGCTGCGGATGAAGGTCACCCGGTCGATGGCGGGGTTGTGGTTGGGGGCGACGGTCTCGGCGGTGCGCACGAGCAGCGAGCGGGTCATGACCCACGACTGGGCGCCCTCGCCCTGGCAGCGCGGGAGCCGCGTGGCGGGGTCGAGGTCGATGGTTCCGCCGGCGCAGGCCATGGCAATGACCTGGATGCGCGGACGGTTGGCCGGGTCGACGGAGTACTCCAGCCGCGGCACCTGATAGGTGACCTCGGGGCCGGTGATCACGCGGAGACCGCGCGCGCTGCACCCGAAAGTCGTGCCGACCACCGTCGCTTCCGCGCAGAAGACCCAGGTGACGTTGACGGGGCGCGGGGTGGTGGCCGGGTCGACGTAGCTGAGGGTGAGTCGCACCTCCTCGTCGGGGGCCGCCTCGGTGACGCCGGGGTCGGCCGCGAGGCGGGTGACGTTGACGATCTTCGCGCCGAAGAGGCGGAAGGCGCGGATGCTCCACGCCGGGGCGAGTTCGTCGCCGCAGGCCCCGAGCGCGAGGGCGGCGGCGGCCGTCACGGCGACTCGACCAACGTTGCCCTTAGTACTCATAACGGAACCCCAGGTTCGGGAAGAAGGGAATGCCCGTGACGGTGGTCGACTGGGTGTAGTTGTAATTGTACTGCACGCCTTCGGGGTTGGCGTTGTTGTAGACATTGAGCACCTCGAGGTAGAGGTCGAGGTTGCCCCGCCGGAAGGTCCACGTCTTGTCGATGCGGAGGTCGAGCTGGTGGAAGGGGGCGTTGCGGGCGGAGTAGGGCGCGCCGGGAATCTGCGTGTACGTGCCGGTGTCGCCGTTGTAGACGGCGCCGATGACCGGCGTGGTGGGGTTGCCCGTCACGAAGCGGAAGCGCAGCCCGATCTCCCAGCCGCGGCCCAGCCGGTAACTGCCGATCAGCGTCAGGATGTGGGTCTGGTCGAACTGGAAGATGCGATAGGCCGACTGCGGCGAGTCGCGGCGCTCGGAGCGCGAGATGGTGTACGCGAGCCAGCCGAAGAAGCGCGCCGAGGGCCGGTGTCGGAAGAGGATCTCCCCGCCGTAGATGCGGCCGATTCCGCTGTTGAGGTACGAGGCGCCCTGCACCGAGGGCTGGGCGATGATCTGGTCGTCGAGGTCTTTGTAGAAGCCCTCGACGGAGAGCGAGAGGTACCGCGAGAAGTTGTGCTCCGCGCCGAGCCCGTACTGGATCGATCGCTGCGTCGCGAGGAAGGGGTTGCCGACGGTGGTGGCGGGGTTGAAGGAGTTGACCGCGCCCGAGCTCTGGGCCGGCTGCGGCGGTTGATTGAAGACGCCGACGCCGCCCTTGAGAAACCAGTCGCGGGCGAACTCCCAGCGAAACGCGAAGCGGGGCTGCACCGACCACGAGCGGTTGGCGTCGCGGGTGTAGTCGAGTCGCAAGGACGGAATGAGCCGCAGTCGGGGCGTCGGCGTGACCTCGAGCTCGGTGTACACGCCGGGGCGGTAGAGGGTGTCGGCGTCCTGCGTGGAGACGCGCGCGAGGTTCTGGAGGTTGGGCATCTGCCCCTCGGTGGGCTGCCGCACTCCGTTGAAGTTGATCTGCGCCGGGCCGCCGGTGAGGTCCATGCCGACGTTGGCGCGGACGTGGCGGTTGACCTGGGCGGTGAGCTCGTAGCGGCCCGTGATGTTCCAGAAGGTGAGGTCGAGGCCGAAGACGTCGCCGCCGCCGACGTTGATGGCGTTGCGGTTGATCGAGAACATCGCGCGGCTGGAGAGCGTCGGGGAGAAGGTGTGATCCCAGAGCAGCTGGCCGGCGTGGAAGCCGATGCCGGTCGAGAAGCTGCCCGAGAAGCGGGGCGCGACCTCCGGCGGCTGATTGAGAATCAGCGCCAGCGAGTCGTCCGAGCCGAGGAAGGCGAGTCGGAAGCGGTCGCGGGGCGTCGGGCGGTATTCGAGCACCGCCTGGTAGTCCCAATAGACGGGCAGCGACGTGAAGGACACCGAGCTCACGCCGCGCAGCACCGAGCCGAGCACCGCGTCGATGTAGCTGCGGCGAAACGACACCGCGAAGCTCAGGTTGCGGGTGATCGCGCCCTCGGCGAAGAGACTGGCGTCGATGAGGTTGATGTTCGCGACGAGGCGGAAGCCCTGCCGGCGCGGCGAGCGCAGGCCCACGTCGACGATGCCGCCCTGCGCCCGGCCGTACCGCGCGCTGTAGTTGCCCGGGTAGAAGTCGATGCGGTCGAGCAGCTCGGTGCTGACCACCGAGGACAGTCCGCCGAAGTGATAGACGATGGGAATCGAGGTGCCGTCGGCGAAGATCTGCGTGTCCTGCGGGGTCGAGCCGCGCACGATGAGCAGGCCGTTGATGGCGCGCGCCACGCCGGGGAAGTTCTGCACCGCGCGCAGGGCGTCGCCGCCGGTGCCCGGCATGCGGAGAATCTCCCGGAACTCCAGCGACTGCCGCGTCACCTCGCGGGCCGGCCGGCGCGCGCGCACCGTGGCCTCGTCGTCGGCCTCGCCGGCGGGCTCGCCCGGGGTCTGAGTCGTCGCCGCGACGGGCGCCCGCACGGGGCTCAGCCGGTAGGTCAGCGCGAGGTCTTCGCGGTCGGCGACGGTCTCGGTCGCGGACATCGGGTCGAAGCCCTCCGCGCGGACGGACAAGCGCATCTCGCCGACGGCTTCGAGCTCGAAGCGGAAGGTGCCCGCCGCGTCGGTGGTCGCCTGACGCGTCGTCGCGTCGGGGAGCGTCAGCGTGACGGCGGCGCCGCCCACCGGCTGGTCGCCCCGGCCGCGCACCGTCGCCCGCAGGAGTGCGTGCACCTGCGGGCGCCGGGCGGCGCGCGCGGCCGCGGCGCTGAAGCGGTAGCGGTAGCGGAGGATGGACGCGACCGCGACGCCCTCGCGACGCGCGGGCTCGAAGACGAAGTTGCGCGCGGCCGCGGTGGCCGCCGCGTCGAAGTCGGCCGACAGGGCTTGCTGAACGGTGACCTGCGTGACGTGCCCGGTCGGGTCGATGGTGAGCTCGAGGAGCACCGAGCCCTCGCGCCCCGCCGCGAGCGCCTCGGGGGGATAGTCGGCCTGCACGAACTGCGTGAGCCGCGGCGGGGTCGACGACGTCGGCTCGGTCTGGGGCGCCGCCTGCGTCGTCGCGCCGATCTGCGCGGCCGCGGGGGCCGCGGCGGTGAGGGTGACGGCGAGGACGCGGGCGCGGAGGCGGCGGGTGTGCACGGCGTCGGGTAGATGCATCGGGTGCCGATGCTGTTGCAAGCTCCTCGCGCCACGCGGCGCGCGAAGTCGCGGCGGTCAGCCCGGCGCCGACGCCCGCAGCATGGTGAGCAGGATCTCGCCGTAGGCCTCGACGCGCGCCGGCCCGAGCCCGTGCACCTGGGCGAGCGAGGTGAGGTCGCCCGGGCGGCGGGCCGCGACCTCTTGCAGCGTGCGATCGAAGGCGACGACGTACGCGGGCAGCCCGCGGCGCTTGGCCTCGTCGGCCCGCCACGCGCGCAGCCGGTCGTAGAGCGCGGGGTCGTAGCCGGCGACGGCGGCCTCGGCGGTCGGGCGG
>JAQBQI010000288.1 GCA_028287085.1 Myxococcaceae bacterium | reverse complement strand
CGGCGAGGCCGAGCTGGCGGTCGGCCTCGACGAGGTCGCCGCGCGCGGCGGCGAGCTCGCCCCGGAGGTAGGCCTCGTAGGCGGTGGCCGAGGCGTAGGGGCGCGCGCGCAGGCGGCCGCCGATGCGCTCGACGGTGGTGCCGTCGGAGGAGCGGGCGCAGGCGGGGAGCGCGCCGCACGCGGCGAGCAGGAGGAGGGCGGGCGGGAGGCGCGTTCGCACTTGGGGGCCGCGACGGGTCTAGCACCGACCCGCGGCCAACAGAACGGGAGCCTTGTGGGATGGATGGGGTCGCCGGTACGATCCGCCGCGCAAACGGGAGGCCGACGTCGGGAGCGCGCGCGCCCATGGACGGCGCCCGCCGACGCCGACCGCCCGATCCCCGAAACGCTTGAGGAGAGACATGACATCCGAAGCCGACGCCCACTGCCTGGAGACCTTCCCCAACTGGCTTCGCTCGCTGGGCCACGACGCCGAGGCGATGGTCGACGCGCTCAACGCCGAGGCGACCCCGGAGCCCGCCCGCCGCGCGCTCGCCGCGGGGCTCAACTACGTCTTCAAGTCGGTCGACCTCATCCCCGACGGCATCGACGACATCGGCTACCTCGACGACGCCTTCGTGCTGCGCATCGCCTCGGCGCAGGCGGGCGCCGGCGGCGTCGACCTCGCGGCCAACGCGGCGCTGCAGACCCTCGCGGGCGACGTCGAGGTGGTCAAGACCTTCCTCGGCACGGAGTACCACCGGCTCGAGGTCTACGTGCAGGGCCTCAAGCGCAGCGCGGCGCGCGGGCGCTCGGTCGACGACATCATCGCGGGCGACTCGGTGCGCGCGGAGTTCACCGCCGACGTGAAGGGCTTCGCCCGCAGCTACGCCGCCCCGAGCTTCGGCCGCGAAGAGAAGAACCTCATCAAGCTCCGCGCCTTCTTCGACGCCAAGCTCCCGCGCTGAATCGCCGTTCAGAGGGTGATTGACCCCTTAGACGGTCGAGCCTAGAAGACCCCGCGCGTAGTCCCGTGCGCGGTGCACGCGGTCACTCACGCCACGGTCGACGGACATGAACCCCATCGCGATGGCCCTCCTGGTCGCGGGCCTCAACGGGCTCTTTGCCATGAGCGCGTTCCGACGCCTCGTGCTGCTGGCGCAGGGCCAGCCCGAGAACCGCCTCGACCGCATCTGGGAGCGCCTCACGGCGGCGCCCGGCACCCGGGGCGTGAGCGCCTTCGGCAGCGTGGTCGTCTTCGTGGCGATCGTCGGCATCGCGGCCGCGCCGGCGGCCATGCTCGGCGGGCTCGCGCCGGGCGCCGACGGCAGGGCCTTCCTCCAGCTGGGCGCGATCCTGGGCGCCATCGGCGGCGGCGCGGCGCTCTTCTGGGCGCTGCGGGCGCAGCTCAAGATGCCCAAGTACGCCACCGCCGGCTGGGCCCACTACCTGATCTTCACGGGCTTCGCGACGCTGCTGCTGCGCACGATCATGCTCGTGGGCCGCGGCTTCGACGAGGACTTCCACCTCTTCATCCTCGACCCGCAGGGCCCCGACCCCGTGCTCAGCAAGCTGGGCTACGGGTACAACCTCCTCAAGGACGTCGTGGTGCTCGGCACCATCTCCGGGGTCGCGGCCTTCATCTACTTCCGCATGGGCCCGAAGATCCGGCGCCTCGCGTACGGCTGGCACGCCTGGGTCGTGCTCGGCGTCATCGCCACCATGATGGTGATGGACCTCGTGGCCGACGGCGGCGCCGTGCTCGCCCACGCCATCCGCATGGGCGGCGACGTCAACGCCAACGTCCACCACATCGGCAACGCCACCGGCGAGAACCTCGGGCGCCTGCTCGCGCTGCTCTTCCACGCCGTCGGCGTGTCGACCTACGCGACCGCGCACGCCATCGGCGCCGTCGGCCTCTGGGTGCACGTCTTCCTGGTCTTCGCCTTCTTGAACTACCTGCCCTACGGCAAGCACTTCCACGTCATCACGGCGCTGCCGAACGTCTTCACCCGCAACCTCGACCCGCCGGGGCGCCTCCGGCCCATGGCCGAGAGCTCCGACAAGCTGCTCGAGTCGATGGCCGCCGCGATGGAGGCGCCCGACCCCACCTCCGCCATGGTCGGCGCCGGCCGCATGGACCACTTCTCGTGGAAGTCGCTGCTCGACTTCTACACCTGCACCGAGTGCGGCCGCTGCTCGGACAACTGCCCGGCGCACCGCACGGGCAAGCTGCTCTCCCCGAAGCACCTCGCCATCGACCTGCGCGACCACCTCTACTCCAAGCAGGAGGAGGTCTTCTCGCGCGACCCCTACGGCGAGAACGGCGAAGCGCCGAAGCCGATCTTCGACCTCAACCTCGTGCCCGACATCATCCACCCCGACGTCATCTGGGCGTGCACCACCTGCCGCGCCTGCGAGGAGCAGTGCCCGGTGATGATCACGTACGTCGACAAGATCGTCGACATGCGGCGCAACCTCGTGATGGTGCGCGGGGAGTTCCCGGCCGAGCTGCAGAAGACCTTCCAGGCCCTCGAGACCAACGGCAACCCCTGGAACCTCACGCGCATGGACCGCGCGGAGTGGTCCGACGGGCTCGACGTGAAGCTGATGAGCCAGAAGCCCGACGCGGCGGTGCTCTACTGGGTCGGCTGCGCGGCCAGCTACGACGACCGCGCGAAGAAGATCGCGCGCGCCATGGCGAAGCTGATGAAGCAGGCGAAGGTCGACTTCGCCATCCTCGGCAGCGAGGAGACCTGCACCGGCGACCCGGCGCGGCGCGCGGGCAACGAGCACCTCTACATGATGCTCGCCGAGCAGAACGTCGCGACGCTCAACAACTACGGGCCGAAGCGCATCGTCACGACCTGCCCGCACTGCTTCAACACGCTGCTCAACGAGTACCCCGACCTCGGCGGCAAGTACGAGGTCGTGCACCACTCGACCTACCTCCAGGAGCTGCTCGCCACCGGCAAGCTGCGCCCCACGCGCGGCGTGAAGGCGAAGATCGTCTTCCACGACTCGTGCTACCTCGGGCGCCACAACGACGTGTACGAGGCCCCCCGCGACGTGCTCGCGCGCATCGACGGCCTCGAGCTCGTCGAGGCCGAGTGGAGCCGCGAGAAGGGCCTCTGCTGCGGCGCCGGCGGCGCGCAGATGTGGATGGAGGAGCAGCACGGCACCGAGCGCGTGAACAAGCGCCGCACGCTGCAGCTGCTCGACACCGGCGCCGACATGGTCGCGACGGGCTGCCCCTTCTGCCAGACGATGATCACCGACGGCATCAAGTCGATGGACGAGGAGCTCAAGCGCCCCGTCGAGCAGCTCGACATCGCCGAGGTGCTCGAGCGCGCCGTCGCCTTCGACGAGCCCGTCGTCGCCCCGCCCGCCCCGGCCTCGCCCGACGCCGAAGCCGCCGCCGCGAGCTGATCCCCTTCCCTCCGCCCGCCCCGCCAATGCAACATCGCGCGGGATGGATCCTCCGCCCTCGCCGAGCCTCGGGGCCGCCCTCGCCCAGACGCTGATCGCCCTCGGCGCGGTCTGCGCGCTCGCGTGGTGGCTCTTGCGCTGGGCCGCGCGCCGCGGCGTCGGGCGCAGCCCCGCCGGGGTCATCGAGGTCGTCGACCGCGTGGCCCTCGACCCGCGCCGCTCGCTCCTCGTCGTGCGCGTCGGACCGAAGGTGCTGCTGCTCGGCGGCAGCGACGGGAGCCTCAGCCTGCTGAGCGAGCTCGACCCCGCCACCCTCCCCGCTCACCCCGTCACCGACGCCAAGGAGCCCCGCCCGTGAACCCCGCCACGGGCACCTCGCCGCTGGTCCTCGCGGTGGTCTTCGGGATGCTCTCGCTGCTGCCGGCGCTGCTGCTCGTCGGCACCAGCTTCGTCAAATGCTCGGTGGTGCTCGGGCTCATCCGCAACGCCCTCGGGTCGTCCGAGACCCCGAGCTCGCTGGTGGTGCTGGGCTTGAGCGCGATCCTGTCGCTGCACGTGATGGCGCCGACGGCGCGCGCGATGGTCGACCGCGCCGGGCCGCAGCTCACCGAGGCCCTCGCGGCCGACCCGCTCACCCCCGACGGCCTCGCCCGCCTCGGGCGCGCCTGGGACAGCGCCAAGGTGCCGTGGGTGCGCTTCCTCCGCGCGAACGCCCACGCCCGCGAGCGGCGGCTCTTCGTCGACCTCGCCCGGCAGGCCGCGCGGCGCCAGGGCGCGACGGCCGTCGTGAGCGACGACGACGTCTCGGTGCTGCTCCCGGCCTTCGTGGTGACCGAGCTCACCCGGGCCTTCACCATCGGCTTCCTGGTCTTCCTGCCCTTCCTCGTGGTCGACCTCGTGATCGCGTCGCTGCTGGTCTCGCTCGGGCTCACCGGGCTGCCGCCGCCGCAGGTCGCGCTGCCCTTCAAGCTGCTGCTCTTCGTCGCCGCCGACGGCTGGCTGCTGCTCGTGCGCGCCCTCGTCCTCGGCTACCGCTGACGACCCGTCGCCGCGGCCGGGGCGAAGCGTCAGCGGACGGCGGGTCCCACTGCCCAAGCGGCCCGCTCCTGTTGCACACTGGCGCCATGGGTCGGATCACGACGCTCGCGCTGTCGCTCGCGCTCCTGTCGGGGGCCTGCTCGACGGGCGGGTCGGTCGTCGGCGGGCCGACGGTCGGCGCGGCCCCGGTCGACGCGGGCGAGCCCGACGTGACGCTGAGCTTCAAGGACGACTTCGGGAGCTTCCGTCAGCCCGACGCGATCCCGATTCGCAACGCCGACGTCTCGTGCGGCGGCACCGCGGCCTCGCTCACCCGGCGGCACGCGACGGCCCTGCTGCTCATCGACCGCTCGGGCTCGATGCTCGACCGCGACACCGCCGGGATGCCCAAGTGGCAGGCGCTCTTGCAGTCGCTCCACCAGGTGCTCCCGCTGGTCGACTCCGACCTCTCGCTCGGGCTCATCACCTTCCCCACCGGGCGCCCCGACGCCGGCCTCACCGCCGCGTCGTCGTGCGAGGTGTCCACCGCGCTCGAGGTCGAGCCCGCCCTCGGCGGCGCCGACCGCATCCTGCGCCTGCTCGACGCCGACGGCCCCAACGGCAACACGCCGACCTTCTCGGCGCTCGACGCGGCGGGGCGCTGGTTCACGTCGCAGCCCGACCTGCAGGGCGAGCGCTACGTGATCCTCGCGACCGACGGCGGCCCCAACTGCAACCCGGGCCTCGCGGCGGGCTGTCGCTGCACGGCGCCCTCGTGCGTGGCGCCCAACTTCTCGCCCCAGAGCTGCCTCGACGGCGACCGCACCGTGCGGCTCATCGAGGCCCTGCGCCGCGGCGGCGTGCAGACCTACGTCGTCGGCCTCGAGGGCGTCGAGGAGTTCGTCGACGTGCTCGACGCGATGGCCGTCGCCGGCGGCCGGCCGCGCACGGCGACGCCGAGGTACTACAGCGCCCGCAGCGCCGAGGAGCTCGTGCGCGAGTTCGGCGTGGTGACCTCGGCGGTGGTCGGGTGCAGCTTCCGCCTCGACGCGCCGCCGCCCGACCCGACGCTGGTCGACCTGCGCCTCGACGGCCAGAGCCTCGTCTACGACGTGCGCCAGGTCGACGGCTGGGACTGGGCCACCGAGGAGCACCGGGAGATCCGCTTCCACGGGCGCACCTGCGACCTGGTGCGCGCGGCGACGGGCGGCTCGCGCCTCGTCGCGGCCTTCGGCTGCCCGGCGCCCGTCCCTCCCTGACCGTCGCTACGGGTTGGGCACGATCGCGGCGTGGGCCGTCGGGAGGTTGTGCGTCGACCAGTGGATCCAGCCCTCGTCGATGACGGCGGCGTGGGGGAAGTTGCGGCGGCGCAGCTCGTCGACGACGTGGCCCGACGCGGCGTGGGGGCAGGCGCAGTACGCGAGGATCCAGGTGCCGTCGCGGGGCAGCCGCTCGGCCATCTGCTCGATGTTGTAGAAGGGGAAGGGCAGCGCCCCGGCGATGTGGCTGGTCGACCAGTCGGAGGTCGCGCGGGCGTCGAGGATGATCAGCCGGCGGTGCTGCTCCAGGGCCTGGGCGACCTGCGCGGCGGGCACGAAGCGGTCGTCGCGGAGGGTGAACGCGGGGGGCTGTCCCGCGGGGTTGATGACGAGGTGGTCGAGGCCGGGCGGCGGCTCGTAGGTCGGCGGCGGCGGCGGCCCGGGGACGTGCTCGGCGCTGCGGATGAAGACCGTGAGCTCGTCGATCACGCGCGGGCCGAGGGAGGCGAAGGAGAGCATCGGGGTGCCGGCGCGGCCGCGGAGGATGGTGTTGCGGAGGTAGCCGTCGCGCACGGTGTGGAGGAAGGCCGGGTTGCTGAGGCTGGTGGCGATGTTGCTGCCCTGCCCGCGGTCGCCGTGGCACGACGAGCAGCGCTCGAGGAAGACGCGCCCGCCCGCGGCGACGTCGCCGGTGCTGGCGCGGGCGCTGGTCGCGAGCAGGGGGCGGCGCGCGAGGCTGCGAAGGTACGCGACGAGGTCGTCGACCTTGCGGTCGTCGAGGGGACCGCCCCGGCGCGAGCCCCACGCCGACATCGTGGTGCCGGGCCGGCCGTTGGCGATGGCCGCGCGCAGGAAGGCCGGCGACGCGGTGGCGAGGAAGTCCTGGTTGCCGAGGGCGTTGGCGTGGTCGGCGGCGTAGCCCTGCGCCTCGCGGCCGTGGCAGAGCGCGCAGTAGCGGAGGTAGTGGGCGCGCCCGCGGGCGACGCGCGCGGCGGCGGTGGCGGCCTCGGC
>JAQBQI010000266.1 GCA_028287085.1 Myxococcaceae bacterium | reverse complement strand
CCCGCGGCGAGGGCGGTGACGAAGGGCGCGGCGCCGTCGCTGCGCAGCAGGAGCGGCCCGCCCGGGACGAAGGCGCGGCACGCCCAGAGCGAGCCGGCGCTCCAGCGCAGGCAGTCGACGGGCTCGTCGGAGAGCCGCGCCGGAGCCGCGCCGTCGACCGAGCGCCACACGCCGTCGTCGGGCCCGCCGGCCCACACGCTGCGGCCGTCGTCGCTGATCGCGAAGCCGCGCATCGGGCCGCGCGTGCGCAGGACTTCGGAGAGGGTGTCGCCGCCGTCGTCGCTGCGGAAGAGCACGCCCGAGCCCTCGGCCGAGCCGCCGTCCATCTCGTCGCTCGCCGCGGTGGCGCGCAGGTAGAGCACCCCGGCGCGGCGGCCGTCGACGCCCGACACGTAGACCCCGGTGGCGCCGCCGAAGCGGGCGGCGGTCTCGGTCCAGCGCGCGCCGCCGTCGACGCTGCGGAAGAGGGCCGGGCGGCCGTCGGCGTTGCGCGTGCCGCTGGCGTAGAGGCGCGCCGGGTCGGAAGCCGCGACCTCGACGGTCTCGAGCGTGACGCCCGCGAAGCGGTCGCCGACGAAGTCGAAGGTGAGCCCGTTGTCGGTCGAGCGCGCGACGCGCGAGTCGGGCTGCGCGCTGCGGGTGACGGCGACGGCGTAGACCACGCGGCCGTCGGGCGAGGCGGCGAGGTCCTTGATGGTCAGCGATTCGAGGTCGGGCGCGCGGCGGAAGGTGCAGCCGTTGCGGGTGGTGACGAGGCCGTCTTCGAGGGCGACGAGCAGCGTGCCGTCGGCCGAGTAGACGAGCGGCGGGTCATACCCGTCACCGTATTGCAGGGCGTCTTCGCACCAGTACTCCCAGTGGCGGCCGCCGTCGACGCTGACCACGAGACCGAAGGTCGCGCGCGCGACCATGAGGTCGGCGTTGCCGCCGGGGGCTTGATGGAATTCTTGTGCGCGGGGGAAGCGGCCGTTGCCGGAGGCGACGGCGGGGGAGAGGCAGAGCAGCGCCGCTGCGATGGCGGCGCGGAGGGTCACACCGAGAAGGAGCTCCCGCAGCCGCAGGTGCCCTTCACGTTGGGGTTGCCGAACTTGAAGCCGGCGCCGGAGAGCGACTCGACGTAGTCGATCTCGGTGTTCTCGAGGTACTGGATGGAGAGCGGGTCGACGAAGAGCTGGATGCCCAGGCACTCGACGATCTGGTCCATGTCGGTGGGCTTCTCGTCGAAGTAGAGGTCGTACTGGAAGCCGGAGCACCCGCCGCCCTTGACCTGGAGCCGGAGCCCCTGGCCCTCCAGACCCTCCGCCTTGGCGATCTCCTTGACCTTGTTCGCAGCGATCTCGGTGAGCGTGATCATCGTCTGTACTCCTCGTGTCAGCGGACCCGATTCGGGCCTGGCCGACGTCCGTCCTATCTAACGCACGCCCCGCGGGCGGTCCAGCGAGGCCGCGGGCGCCGCTCAGATCACCCGCAGGCGCACCACCCCGTCGCCCGGCGCGATGCGCAGCTGGCAGCCGAGCCGCACCGTCTCGCGCTCCTTGAGGTACGTGAGCAGCTCGTCCTCCCAGGCGGTGCGGGGCTCGCAGAGCTCGAGGCCCGCGGTCACCTCGAGGCGGCAGATGCCGCAGTTGGCGTGGCGGCACGAGAACGGAACGCCCGCCCGGATGTCGCGGTCGCAGGCTTCGAGCACCGACACCCCGTCGGGGTAGTCGACCACGAAGCCGGTGCGCTCGAAGACCAGCGTCGGCATCAGCCAGGCCCCCGCGCCGGGGCCGCGTCGCAGAGCAGGAACACCATCGGGGGAGCGCGCATGGGAGGGCCGCGCAGGGTAGCAGCGCGGCGCGGGCGTGACATAGAGTGCGCGGCCCCGCGCCGGCAGCAGCCGATCGCGCGCCAGAGAGAGACGACGGAGAGACGTGATGGATGAGACGCAGCCGACCCCGACCGTGAGCGAGCGCGAGGCGACCGACCTCGCGGTGATGGCGCTCGACGCGGCGGCGCGGTCGGCGCACGAGGGCGCGCGGCCCGACGGGGTCGTGCGCTGCGACCCGGCGTGGTTTCGCGGCGTCGAGCTGCCCAAGGTGCGGGGCGCGGTCGAGCGCGTGCTGATGGGCCGCCACCCCGACCACGGGCTCGACCTGTTGCTGGAGGTGGGGGCCCTCGACGCGCTGCTGCCCGAGGTGAAGGCCATGGTCGGCTTCGGCGACGGCGAGTGGCGCCACAAGGACGTCTGGAAGCACACCAAGCAGGTGGTGCTGCAGGCCGTGCCGCGCACGGAGGTGCGGTGGGCCGCGCTGCTGCACGACATCGGCAAGGTGAAGACCCGGCGCATCGAGGCCAACGGCGAGGTGCACTTCTTCGGTCACGCCGAGGTCGGGGCGTCGATGTTCGACCGCATGCAGCGGCGCATCCCCCTCTTCACGGGCGAGGAGTCGCTCGCGCGTTCGGTGCGCTTCCTGATCCTGCACCACCTGCGCGCGAGCGCGTACGAGCCGGGGTGGACCGACTCGGCCGTGCGCCGCTTCGCGCTCGAGATGGGCGACGGGCTCTGCGACCTGCTCGACCTGTCGCGCGCCGACATCACCACCAAGCGCCCCGAGAAGAAGAAGCGCGGGCTCGACGCGATCTCCGAGCTCGCCCGCCGCGTGCGCGCGGTGCAGGAGATGGACGCGAAGGTTCCGCCGCTGCCCAAGGGGCTCGGCACGGCCATCTCGGCGCGCTTCGGCGTGCCCCCCTCGCCCGCCCTCGGCGACCTCATGAAGACGCTCAAGGAGCGCGTCGACCGCGGCGACCTCGAGGCCCAGCGCGAGAACGACTACTACCTCGACCACCTCCTGGCCGAAGGGCTCGTCGGCGCGAAGTAGCGCTCAGCCCGTCTGGCCCGCGCCGTCGGGCAGGGCCGCGTCCTCGAAGCGCTCGCGCGCGGCGCTCCACACGCGGGAGTGCGCGCGCACCAGGCCCGACGCGCGGTCGATCTCGTAGACGTTGTACGAGGCCATCTTCCCGGGGCCGTCGTGTACCAGCGACGCGCTCGTCGCCCCCAGCCGGTGGATCGTCGCGCCCGACGACGCCCTGATCTTCTCGTGCCCGGAGACGTGCCAGTGGCCGTGCAGCGCCAGCACGTCGCGGCCGTGGTCGAGGGCCGCGCGGAAGTCGTCGATGTCCTCCAGGCCCCGCAGGTAGGGGCGCAGCCCGCCGCGCGGGTCGACCACCGGGTGGTGGCTCAGCACGACGGCCACCCGCGCGGCGACCTCGGGGTGCGCGAGGGCCTCGCGCAGCGCGCGGCGCTGGGCCTCGCCGAGGTGCCCCGACGAGACGAGCGGCAGGCGCGGCACCGCCGACGAGAGGCCGATGAGGGCGAGGTCGCCGCGCAGGCGCACGAAGGGGAAGCGCCCGCCGGGCAGGTCGACCGCGAGGTCGAGGTCGCTCGTGATGTACTTCTCGAAGAAGGTACCGAAGCGCCCGCTGCGGCGCGCCCCCTCCGTGTAGAGGTCGTGGTTGCCGGGGATCACGCTGACCTGCGACGGGTGCATCCCGAGGCGCTCGATCATGGCGCGGGCGGCCTCGAACTCGGGCTCGAGCGCCAGGTTGGTGAGGTCGCCGGTGACCGCGACGTGGTCGGGCGCGAGCGCGCGCAGGTCGGCCATCATGGCCTCGACGATCGCCGGGCGGTGCTTGTGGCCGCGCTTGAGGCGGAGGTTGATCCAGCCGGTGAGGCGCTTGTTGAGCAGCAGGCGGTGGAGGGGGACGCCGCGCAGGTCGAGCACGTGCGGGTCGGAGAGGTGGGCGAGGATGGTCGACATCGGTGGTCCGCCGCCACGCTAGCGCGGCGGGGCGCTTTGTCTCTCAAGCTTCGCGCCGGGTGACCGATCGATGCATGCAGAGCGAAGCCCGGTGTCACCCCCCACGCGCATCATCCTGATCGACCCGCTGACGGCCACCCGCGAGGTGCTGGCCCGGCGGCTGCGCGCGCAGGGCTTCGACGTCGACGAGGCCGGCGACCCCGCGGTGGGCGCCGACATGGCGCTGTGCGAGCCGCCCGACGCCGTCGTCGCCGACCTCTGGATGCCGGGCGTCTCGGGGGTGCAGATCTGCCGGCTGCTGCGCTCCGAGCCGGCGACCGCGGAGGTGCCGATCCTGCTGTGCGGCGAGACCGACGAGCCGCGCAACCGCTTCTGGGCCGACCGCGCCGGGGCCAACGCCTACCTGCTGAAGCGCCGCACCGGCGACCTCGTGCGCGCCATCGGGCGGGCCATCGCCGCGGTGAAGCCCTCCGACAGCGGGTTCTTCATGCAGCTCAGCGGCGAGTCGGGCGACATCCGCGACCGCATCGCGCGCCAGCTCGACGCCGCGCTCTTCGACTCCGTGCTCGCCTCCGAGGTGCGCGCCCTCGCGACCTGCGGCGACTTCGAGCGCCTCTTCGACCTGCTCGCGCAGTTCCTCTCGCAGGTGACGCGCTACCGCTGGGTGGCCGTCACGACGCACAGCCCCGGGCGCACCGCGCTGCACTGCCACCCGGCGGCCGCGGCCACCATCGACGCCGAGGTGCGCGCGGCCGTGCGCCTGCCCAACCACCAGACCGCGCGGCGCATCGAGGACGAGGACGCCTTCGACGTGCCCGCCTGCGCCCCGGTGATCGTGCGCGACATCCCCTTCGGCAACGAGCTCCTCGGCCAGATCGCGCTGAGCCCCTGCTCGGCCGCCGAGGGCGAGGCGGCCGCCTCGGTGCTCTCGCTCGTCGCGCGCGAGCTCGGCGGCTCGATCCGCATGGCGACGCTGGTCGAGGAGTCGCAGCGCGTCGCCGCGACCGACCCGCTCACGGGCATCATGAACCGCCGCTCCTTCGGCGCCGCGGTGACGCGGGAGCTCGAGCGCTCGCGGCGCTACGGGTACCCCTTCGCGGTCGCGCTGCTCGACGTCGACCGCTTCAAGAGCATCAACGACCAGCGGGGTCACGGCGCGGGCGACGAGGTGCTCGCCTCGCTCGGCGCGCTGCTCAGCTCGGAGGTCGTGCGCAAGACCGACTTCGTCTCGCGCTGGGGCGGCGAGGAGTTCGTCGTGGCGTACCTCAGCACCGAGGAGGAGGGCGCGGTCGTCGCCGCCGAGCGGCTGCGCGCCGCGGTGGAGGCGATGGTAGTGACCGACGAGCACGGCGAGCGCATCCCGGTGACGGTGTCGATCGGCCTCGCGTCGGCGCGGCCCGGCGACACGCTCGCGAGCCTCGTCGGGCGCGCCGACCGGGCGATGTACGCGTCGAAGGCCGGCGGGCGCAACCGGGTGACGCTCAGCGAAGAGCCCGCCGCGGCGGCCGCGGGCGCCCCGCCGGCGCACAGGCGAATGGAGGGAGGAACCAATGCGACAGGATGACTGGAGCCGGCTCAACGACATGGTGATCGCCGCGGTCGGCGAGGTGATGTCCTCGGCGGGGGTCGCGACGGAGTACGCGGGCAGCATGGTTCACGGGGAGTCGAGCTGGGCCGAGCTCATCGCGATCATCGGCCTCGGGGGTGACAAGCTCCGCGGGTCGGTGGTGCTCAGCGTGCCGCTGGCGCTGCTCGAGCGCTCGCACCCGGCGCGCGCCACCGCCCGCGACGACCTCGCCGACTGGCTCGGCGAGCTGGCCAACCTCCTGCTCGGGCAGCTCAAATCGCGGCTGCTCGCGCGCGATGTGTCCATCGTGATGAGCACGCCGCTGACGCTGTCGGGGACGGCGCTGCGGTTCCACCGCTTCAAGGCGCAGCCGGTCACGCACACCTTCCGGGCCGACGGCTCGGAGGTGCTCGTGATGTTCGAGGCGGAGGGCGAGGAGAGCGCGCAGCTCGCGGTCGAGGCCGACGCGTCGGTCGCGCTCGACGGCGGCGAGATGATACTGTTCTGACGGCGGTTCCGGGCGACGCACGGTCGAGGAGACAGGAGTCTGGAATGATCAAGAAGATCGTGGTGGTCGACGACTCGCGCACCGCGCGACAGCAGGTGGGCGCGGCCCTCGCCGAGGCGGGCTACGCCGTCATCGAGGGCGTCGACGGCCTCGACGGCATCGCGAAGGTGACGAGCAACCTCGACGCCTCGCTGATCATCTGCGACGTCAACATGCCCAACATGGGCGGGCTCGAGATGATCGAGGCCCTCCGCCGCGACCACCCCGACCTGGCGGTGCCCATCGTCATGCTGACCACCGAGGGCCAGCTCGAGCTCGTGCAGCGCGCCAAGCAGAGCGGCGCCCGGGGCTGGATCGTGAAGCCCTTCAAGCCGCACATGCTCCTCTCGGCGGTGCGCAAGCTCGTCGGCGACGCCTGAGCCCGGCCTCGTCCCCGCGACGCGCCTTGACGGCGCCGCGCGATCTGCCCTCCTAATCCTCCATTCCCGATGAGACAGCGCGCCGTCGCCGGAGTCTGCGCGTTGGTCCTGCTCGCCGGGGTCGCCGCGGGGTGGCGCACCCCGCCCGCGGCGCTCTGGCTCGCCTGGGCCGTCGCCCTCGCCCTCGCCGCCGCCCTGGTCTCCCGCCCCGGCGCGCTCGCCGCCCTCGCCACCGCGCGCGGGCGCCGCGTGGCCGTCGCCCTCGCGGCCCTCGCGGCCTTCGCCGGCGGGCTCTGGAGCCACTTCGCGGTCCTCCACGACCTGCCCCGCTACGACGACGAGACGGCCTACCTGCTCCAGGCGCGCATCTTCGCGCACGGCCGCGCGTGGCTCGCCGAGGTCCCCTTCGCGTCGATGCTCCCGCACCCGCTGGTGGTCAACCGCCCCGACCGCTTCGCCGGCGCGATGCTCCCCGGCTGGCCGCTCGTGCTCGCCCCCGGCGCCGCCCTCGGCGGCCCGTGGATCGTCTCCCCCCTCCTCGCCGCCCTCGCCGCGTGGCTTGCGGGCGAGGCCGCCGCCGACGGCGTCGACGACCCCGCCGAGGCCAACGCCCGCGCCGCCCTCGCCGCCCTCATCGTCGGCACCTCGCCCTGGGTCGCCCTCCAGGCCGGCAGCGGCTTCGGCCACGTCGCGTGCCTCGCCCTCACGCTCGCCGCCGTGCTCGGCGCCCGCCGCCCGGGACCATGGCGCGCCGCGGGCGCCGCGTCGCTCGCGCTGCTCACCCTCGCGCGCCCCCTCGACGGCCTCGTCGTCGGCGCGTGCCTCGGCGCCGCGGCCCTCCTCGGCGCGCCGCGCGGCCGCCTCGCCGCCCTCGCGCGCTACGCCCTCGCCCTCGCCCTCCCCCTCGGCCTGCTGCTCCTCTGGAACCGCGCGCTCACCGGCGACCCGCTGCGCTTCCCGGCCGACGCGTGGTTCGACGCCATCGACCGCGTACCCGGCTGCCACCGCATGGGCTTCGGCCCGCGCGTCGGCTGCCCCCTGCACGCGCGCGACCTCCCCGGCTTCACTCCGCTCGACGGCCTGCGCGTCACCGGGCAGCGCCTCGGGCAGCTCGCCCGCGACCTCCTCGGGTGGAGCCTCGCCCTCGCGTGGCTCGTCCCCGCCCTCGCGCGCTCGACCCCGCGCGCGACGCCCGCGCTGCGCCTGCTCGGCGCCATCGGCGCCCTCACCGTGGCCGCCTACGCGGGCTTCTACTACCACGGCATCGCCTACGGATCGCGCTTCTTCTTCGTGCTCCTCGGGCCCCTCGCGGTGGGGCTCGCCGCGTCGCTCGCGCCGCTCGCCGCGCGCTACGTCGGCCGGCGCGCGCCCCTCGACGGCGCCGC
>JAQBQI010000195.1 GCA_028287085.1 Myxococcaceae bacterium | reverse complement strand
TGATCGCGGACGTGGGTGGGTGCTCCCCTCCGGGCGAGGCCGTCACTTACGAACGTGAGCGGGTGCTCCTCTCCGGGCGAGGCCGTCACTTACGAACGTGGGCGGGTGCTCCCCTTCGGGCGAGGCCGTCACTTGCGGACGTGGGTGGGTGCTCCCCTTCGGGCGAGGCCGGCGATTGCGGGCGTGGTGGTCACTCGGTGGCGGTCGCCCGGCGGTCGCTCGGTGACGGTGGTGCCGCGCGAAGCCCCCGCCTCAGCGCGCCGCGCCCGCGGCGATCCACGCGCGGATCGTCTCGATGTCGGCGGCCGGCAGCGTGGGCAATCCGCGCGGCATGGCGTTGCCGCAGGGCGGCGCCGTCCCGCCGCGGATCTTCAGGTACAGCAGGCTCGCCGTCGCGTTGCCCGGGGTCACGCGCAGCAGCCCCGACGACCCACACGACGCGCCCATCGCCGCGGTGCCCGCGCCCGTTCCCACGAGGTTCGTATACGCGAGCGCCTCGGTCGACATGTTGAGCGACCCCGACCCGCCGTGGCAGCCCGTGCACACCCGCTGGATGATCGGATACACCGCCGCGAAGCCCCTCCCCGCGTCGCGCGGCCCCGTGTCCGCCGCGCCCGCATCCCTCGGCCCGCTGTCCGCGCCCGCGTCACGCGGTCCCGCGTCCGTCGCGCCCGCGTCGCGCGGTCCCGCGTCCATCGCTCCGCCGTCGCGCGGTCCGGTGTCCGTCGCCCCGCGGTCGGTCACCCCGCTGTCCCGCGGACCGGTGTCCATCACCCCGCGATCGGTCACCCCGGCGTCCCTCGCGCCCGCGTCCATGGCGCCCGCGTCCATGGCGCCCGCGTCCCTCGCGCCGCCGTCCACACCCGCATCCACGCCACCGTCCACGCCTGCATCCACGCCCGCGTCGGCCGGCGGGTCGAGCCAGCGCGCGATCGCCGAGCGCTCCTCGGCGGTGAGCGTCGCGGGCGGCGGCGGCATGCGCTGCTGCTCCAGCACGGCCCGCCGGAGGTTCACCGTCTGGTCGACCCACGACCGGTAGCGCGACAGCGGGAAGTTCGCCGTCCCGCCCGGCAGGTGGCACGGCGTGCAGCGCCGCGCGAACACCGGCCGCACCTCCTGCTCCCACTGCTGCACGTGCGGATCGACCGTCAGCGCGTACCGCGACAGCCGCCCCAGCCCGAGCGCCCACACGCTCCCGTTGGGCGACCCCACCAGGCTCGCGTCGGCGCCGAGCGTGACGCCCTCCGCGCGCCGCACGCCCTCGGCCGCGTCGAAGACCGCGAGCCCCTCCCCCGCGATCAGCCACAGGTTCGCGCCCGCCCGCGCGATCGAGCGCACCGCGCCCGCCGTCGTCGGCGCGCCCGGCGCCAGCGACCCGCTCGCCAGCTCGCGCCAGAGCCCGCCCGCGGTGGTGCCGACCGCGAGCTTGCCGTCGGCGTCGAAGGCCACCGCGCTCGCGCCCTCGACCGCGTAGTCGACGAAGCGCTGCGTCGCCACGTCGAAGACCCGCACGCCCGTCGCCGTGCGCGCCGCCACCCTCCCCCCGCCCGCCGTGAGCGCGGCGAAGCTCGGGTCGTTCCAGCGCAGCACGCGCGTGCCGTCGGCGACCGCGAAGCCCTGGTCGGTGCCGAAGGCCGTGCGCGTCTCGTCGAGCACCGCCACCGAGCGCACCATCTGGTCGCCGAGGCCGTAGCGCGCGGTCACGTCCTCGAGGGTCATGCGGTCGCGCACGCGCCAGACGTGGCCCGCGCCGTCGACGCCCAGCACCCAGCGCCCGCCGCTGCCGTCGCCCGCCGGAACGCTCGCGGCGCCGCGCCACATCAGCACCCGCGCGTCGCGCGCGCTCACCGCGCCCCCCGAGAGCCACTGCATCCCGCGCTCGCCGAAGACCACCACGTCGTCGCCCGACTCCACCACCGCGGCCAGCGCCCCGAGGTCGGCCATGGCGGCGTTCCAGCTGAGCGACTGCGTCGTGATCGGATCGGGCGCGGCGTCTTCGGTGGGGCGCGCGGCGTCCGTGCCGGGGTTCATGGAAGCCTCGTCGCCGCAGCCGAGCGCGGCCGCGACGGCGGCGGTGAGGAGGGCGAGTCGGGCCGTGGTCAGGGTCATGCGCGCAGCAGGGATCGGATGACGTCGCCGTCGCGGAGGTACCGCCGCGGGTTGACGCCGAAGGCGGCGACGAAGGTCGCGAGCACGTCGGGCGGGGCCACCGGGCGGTCGCCGTCGGCGAACATGCCGGCGCTCACGGGCAGCAGCTGGTCGTCGTCGGCGCGCCCGAAGGCGGTGTTGCCCACGAACCTCGGCGAGATGACCAGGGCCGAGCCGTTGGGGTAGTGGTCGCGGCCGAGGGTGAGGTTGATCTGCGGCGTGCGGCAGAAGTCGCTCACCAGCAGGATGTGCGTGTGGTCGGAGAGGCGCTGGCCGGTGAGGGTCGGGTGCGGCGCCGCGTCGAGGGCGCGCACGAGCGCGGCGACGGTGTCGAACAGCTCCTGCTGGATGAGGGGCTGGCTGCGGTAGTTGGCGGCGTGGGTGTCGTGCGAGGCGCTGGCGAAGCTCACGCAGCGCACGAGGTTGCGCTTCATCGCCTCGACGGCGAAGGCGCAGTTGACGCCCGCGCGGTTCTGGAAGCGCAGGCCCGGCGACGGGAAGAACGACGGCTGCGCCGCGGCGAGGGCCGCGGCGTTGAAGATCTGCTGCACGTCGGGCGAGAGCATGCGCGGGAGGGCGGCGAGCTGCAGCCCGAAGCCCTCGATCTCGTCGCGGTACCAGGAGCGCGCGGCGAGGTCGCGCGCCTCCTCGGTGAGCATCGCGGTGACGGCCTGGCGGTCAACGGCCGTCGTGTTGACGTTGCCGCGGTTGAGCATCTTCGAGAGCGTGTCGACCGAGTTGACCCGCAGCGGCGAGACGCGCGCGTCGAGCTCGTTGCCGACGTAGGTCGAGGGGTAGCCGACCGACACGGTGGGCAGCAGGCTCTCGCGGCCGAACTCGTTGGCGAGCATGGTGTCGATGCTGGCGGCGATGGGCTTGCCGCCCGCGAGGTGGCGGCCGGTGGCGGCGAAGAAGGTCCCGTCGGCGTGGCTGACGGTGTTCATCGCGAGGCCGTTGAAGATGGTGAGCCGCTCGGGCATGTCGCCGAGGTTGCCGATGGCGGGACCGAGGCGCAGCGACGAGCCCGCCGGGCGGTAGATCTCGAAGGTGCTCGAGTCGGCGTCGAGGGGCGCGTTGCGCCAGCGGCGGATGGGCGCGGTGTCGATGGTGTCGGTGCTGCCGGGCTCGATGATCCCGCGGCGCTCGTTGCGCGGGTCGAGCGAGAGGGTGACGTCCCAGCCGCCACTCGCGTGGATGAGCACGAAGAACTCGTCGCTCGCCGCCGGCGGGTCGGCGAACGCGCGAAACAGCGGCTGGCTCGCGACGCCCGCGGCCGCGGCCCCACCCAGCACCTTCAAGAACGTACGTCGACGGTTCTCCATGATGGTCGCTCGTCCTTCTCAGTACAGGTGGAATTCGGGGTGGCGCACGAGGCCCTCGCAGACGCTCGCCCAGCCGGCCTCGGGGCCGTTGAAGGCGCGCGCGCCGGCGTCGGCGTGGCGCTCGACCGCGCCCCGGTAGAGCGTGCGGAAGCGGGCGATGCGGCCGTCGGGCGCGAGCGCCGCGGGGTACGCGAGGATGCGCCGGTGCAGCAGGTCGAAGCGCGCCGCGAACTCCTCGTCGGTGAGCGCGCGGGTCGGGGTCGGCAGCTCGAAGCGGAAGAGCACCCGGTCGTTGACGGCGACGGCGCCGCGGAGGTCGGCCTGCACGGCGCGCTCGCAGAGGGCGACGCCGATGCGCTCGAAGGCCGCGAGCATGAGGGCGTTGGTCTGCGGCGCGCGCGGGATGTCGACGGCGTAGTCGGGCACGCCGAGGGCCGAGAGGTAGTCCCCCCAGGTGTCGAAGAGGTTGTCGCCCGTGGTGCCGCGCAGGCGAACCTGGAGGGCCTGCGGGGAGAGTCCGCCGAAGAGGGCGAGGTAGCTGCGGATGAGGGTCTCCGCGGGCATGAGGCGCGGGGGCTCCTTGGGGGCGTGGTCCTGCGCGAGCACCTCGTGGCCGGGGATGGCGGTCACCGGCGTGGGGACGACCTCGGTGGGCCGGGAGAGACCCGCGTCGGCGCGGGCGGCGGGGGTCGGGGCGGCGGGGGTGCTGTTACACCCAAGGGTAAAGATGAGGGCGAGGGCGAGGGTGGTCTTCACGGCGTCGCTCCTTCGCGCCAGGCCCCGGAGGCGAGGTTGTTGGCGTTGCGGTAGGCGTCGGCGCGCACGAGGGCGCGCACCAGCGGGCGCATGCGGTAGCCGTTGGTGCGCAGGGCGGTCACGAGCGACTCCTGGAGGGGTCGGTCCTCCTCGGTGAGCGAGCGGCCCAGGAAGGACTCGCTCACGTTCTGCGCGACGCAGGCCGCGAACTCGGGGGCGTCGACGACGGCGCGGGCGAGGCCGGCGGGGCCCTCGTCGGCGTGGGCGGTCGAGCCGTAGGCGCCGCGGAGCATGCCCTGCGTCGCGCTGCCGAAGGCCGGGTCGTAGAAGCTGGTGCAGCCGCCGTTGGGGGAGTTGCCGTTGCGGGTGGCGCACGCGGGGTTGAGCGTGGGAAAGCGCTCGGCGGGGAGGAAGGTCCACCCCGACTCGGTGACGCGGGAGAAGTAGGCCGAGAGGGGTTCGAGCGTGGCGTGGCAGGCGGCGCAGCCCGAGCGCACCATGAGGTTGGGCTCGGTCGAGGGCGTGAGCGCGATGTTCTCGGCGACGAACTGCCGGCAGAGGAAGGCGTTGTAGACGATGTGCGCGCGCGCCCGGCGGGTGCCGTACTTCGCGAGGAAGATGGGCATGGTGAGCAGGCCCGACGCCTGCGGCCCGCGGTCGTCGACGCGGCGCCAGGTGGCGAGGTCGTGGGGCGTGAGGTCGGCCGGCACGCGCGCCGGGTCGAAGAGGGCCGTGGGCTCGAGCTGCTCGAACTGCGTGCCGTTGCCGCAGCAGGTGGAGCCCGCGAAGCCGCGGTAGAACTGCGCCGTCGCGCCGTTGACCATGGTGCCGCGGTCGTTGAGCAGGCCGCGCACGTCGCGGTCGCGCGCGAAGAGGTCGTCGAGGAAGTGCACCGCCTCCTGGGCCCACCAGAAGCGCGACCAGTCGCCCTGCGTCTGCGCCCGCGTGTCGAGGGCCTGGTCGGCCCCGAGCGGGACGTTGTCGGGGAGGTTGAAGGCCGCGGGGTCGTTGCCGAGGGAGTTGCCCGGCATGCAGCGCTCGAGGCCGACGCCGCAGCCGCAGTCGTCGCTGAGCGAGACGCCCGTCCCGCTGGTGCACGAGACCGTGTCCGTCGCGTGGGCGCGGGCGTAGGCCGAGTCGGCCGGCGGGGCCGTCACGCGGCCGCCGGGGTAGGTCTCCGCGCGGGGCAGCGCCGCCGTTCGCCCCGACAAGAACATCGCCCCGCGGGCGCCCGTCTGCGCCTCCTCGCGGCAGACGCGCACGGTGGTGGTGGGGGTGGTGTTGTCGGCGTCGACCATCAGGGTGGCGACCGGCGAGAGCACCATCGCCGAGCCGTCGCCGGCGTTGATGCGCTGCGAGGGAGAGGCGCTGCGGTAGTCGCGGTAGAGCCACCAGGGGCGCACGGCGACGGTGCGCTGCTCCCACACCGTTCGGTCGATCGGGCGGGCGGTGCCGGAGACCTGGCCGTTGCTGGTGATCGTGACGCCGGTCTCGTCGGGGCTGAGGCAGAAGTCGGCGTCGGACTCCACGCGGTCGCGGCGCTGCCCGCGGCGGAAGTACACGTACGCGGGGTTTCCGTCGGGGTCGAGCAGGCGCGCGCGGCGCAGCACCAGCGGGTTGCTCACGAAGTTGAACATCGACCCGACCTCGAGGCGCAGGGCGTCGAGGTACACGCGGCGCAGGCGCTCGGGGTAGGCGGGGCCCTGGAGGCGCTGGTCGATCCAGGCGTCGAGGTCGAAGCCGGGCTGCTCGAAGGCGGCGATCTCGTCGGGCAGGGGGATGCGCCCCTGGAGGTCGATGGAGAGCGCGCGGAAGAGGCGGTACTGCTCGCGCGTCGGCGAGGCGTGGGCGTCTCGGGCGACCGCGGAGGCCCCCAGCAGCAGGGCCGCGGCGCTCATCGCGTGGATCCATCTCACGGCGGTACCTCCTGACGGTCGCGCGAGTTGCACGGCCTGCGTCCGACGGTACCCAGTGTCTCGCGATGGGTCGTCAGGTCAACAACCCTTCGACAAGGCCACCGGGGCCGGTGGTGTGGGTCGGGGTTCAGCCGCGGTCGAGGCGGCCGCGCACCACCGCCCGCGCGATGGGGTGGTAGCCCGGCGCGTGGCGGGCGAAGAGCTCGCTCGCGAGGGCGCGCGTCTCGGGCCGCGCCAGCAGCGCGCTGTAGAGCGGCACGAGGTACTTCATCCGCCCGACGGCGCCGAGCACCCGCGCGACCTCGGGCAGCACCGGGTCGTAGCCGCTCGCCAGCGCCAGCCGCAGCCACGCGACCTTGACCTCCATGTTACCCGACGAGGTAAAGCCGAAGCGCGCGTCGAGGGCGGCGCAGTAGTCCGTCGGCTG
Organism: Myxococcaceae bacterium; assembly: GCA_028287085.1. Taxonomy (GTDB): domain Bacteria; phylum Myxococcota_A; class Polyangia; order Polyangiales; genus SCUS01. The sequence continues at coordinate 5,273 of JAQBQI010000195.1, read as the reverse complement.
CGGGCGGGGGAGGCGTTCGAGCCAGAGGTTCCACTCGGTGGTCGAGAGGCGGGCGTCGGCCGGGGGGAGCGCGTCGCCCATGGCCGCGACCGCGTCGAGGCGGGCCGAGCGCGCGCGCGGGGCGCCGTCGGGCAGGCCCTCGCCGTCGACCCAGCGGACGGCGTCGACGCGCGCGAGCACGCCCGGCAGCGCGCGCTCGGTGAACTCCAGGAAGGCCTCGGTGGTGATCGCGCCGAAGCGGAAGGTGTCGAGGTACGAGCGCGCGAAGACGTCGAAGCGCGCGCGCCCGACGGCCTGCTCGAGGGTGCGCAGGAAGAGCTCGCCCTTGTCGTAGGGCACCACGCTGAAGGCCTCGTCGGGGTCGACGCCTTCGAGGTGGGTGCGCAGCCGCGTGAGGCCGCCGTGGCCCTCGGCGATGAAGCGCGCGACGGTCTCGTCGAGGTCCTTGCGGCAGATGGCCGAGACCAGGGCGGCGGTGTCGGCGCCTTCGAGCACCTCGACCATCCGCAGCTCGGCGTAGCGGGTCCAGCCCTCGTTGAGCCAGAAGTGGCCGGCGTGGGCGTTGGTGACGAGGTTGCCGCTCCAGGCGTGGGCGAGCTCGTGCGAGATCACCCGCACCTGCGAGCGATCGCCGGCCAACAGCGTCGGGGTCACGAAGGTGAGGCGCGGGTTCTCCATCCCCCCGTACGGGAAGGAGGGCGGCATGACGAGGATGTCGAAGCGGTCCCACGCGTAGGGGCCGAAGAGGGCTTCGCCCGCGGCGAGCATGGCGTCGACCCCGGCGAACTCCCACGCCGCGGCGTCGACCACCGCGGGCTCGGCCCACACCCGCGAGCGGGCGCCGAGCTCGCGCGACGCGAGGTCGCCCACGGCGAAGGCGAAGAGGTAGGGCGCGATCGGCTGCGGCATGTGCCAGCGCTCGACGGCGACATCACCGCGCTCGTCGCGCCCGTCGAAGGCCGCGGCCATGAGTCCCCGCAGCGCGGCCGGCACGGTGAGCTTCGCCGTGAAGGTCACCCGCCGCTGCGGCGTGTCCTGCAAGGGGACCACCGAGCGCGCGTGGATCGCCTGGCACTGCGAGAAGAGGTAGGGCTGCGCCCCGCCCGCGGTCTGCGCGGGGTCGAGCCATTGCAGCGCGCTGGCGTCGGCGGCGGTGCGGTAGGCGACGGTGACGGCGCGCGTCCCCTCCGGCAGCGTGAGCGCGAGGCGCGACCCGAGGATCGCCTCGGCCGGGTGCAGCACGAAGGGCACCGCGGCGCCGCGGTCGTCGGTGACGCGGTCGACGGCGAGGCCGCGGGTGTCGAGGTCGAGCGGGCCCGCCGCGGGCGCGTCGAGGTGCAGCGTCGCGACGGCGTCGAGGGTGCGGGTCGCGAAGTCGACGCGGGCCTCCCAGTCGAGCGAGCGGACGTGGGCGTGGCGGTCGTCGGTGTACGAGTGGGGGTCGATGCGCATGGTCGGGGGCGCGGAGGCTATCGCACCGCCCGCCGCGCGGTCGACGGCGGCGCTCAGGGCGACTCGTAGTCGACGGCGCAGACGGCCTGGCGGTACGCGCGCAGCCACTCGACGAAGGCGACGTGGGCGGGGTGCACGCTGTACGCGTCGAGCCCGGCGCGGTCGTCGAAGTGGGCGAGCAGCGCGAGGTCCCACGAGCGGTCGGTGCGCATCACGTCGACGCCGGCCTCGAGGTGGCGCAGCTCCGCGATCTGCGGGCGCAGCGCGAGGATGGCGTCGCGCACCAGCGGGGCGGTCGCGGGGTCGACGAGCTTGAAGAAGACGATGTGGGTCAGCATCGCGGGCGAGGATAGATCAGAGCCCGGGCGAGGCGGCACGCTTGCTGGTACGGTGCGCCTTCATGTCCACACCTCGCTTGCTCGGGTTCGCTTTCACCTCGGTCTCCCTCTTCCTCGCGGGCTGCGGCAACAGCCCTGCCCCCACCCCCGTCGACAGCGGCGCGGCCGACGTGGGCTTCGACGTCCCGGCGGCGCCGGCCGACGTGCCCAGGGTCGACGCGGGCACCCCGCTGGTGCTCCAGGCGACGCTCACGGGGCGCGAGCTCGTGCCGCCGTCGTACACCTCGGCCGCGACCGGCACGGTGACCTTCACCATCAACGCCGAGCGCACGCTGGCGCAGTACTCGATCACGCACTCGATCCTGCTGCCGACGGCGACGCGGCTGTACCTCGGGCTCGCGGGCGAGGCCGGCGCGATGCAGCTGTCGCTCACCAACAACGGCGGCACGACCATCGGCACGACGGGCCTCACGCCCGACCAGGTGCGCGCGCTCACCGAGGGCCGGATGTACGTGCAGATCAACAGCGGCAACTTCCCCGACGGCGAGCTCCGCGGCCAGCTCGTGCTGCCGGGCGAGAGCGTGTACGCGGCGCGGCTCTCGCCCGAGCAGGAGAACCCCCCGGCGACGGCGACCAGCAGCGGCGTCGCGCAGTTCATGGTCGACCCGACGGCCAACCGCGTTCGTTACGTGGTGCGCACGACCGGGCTGATGATGCCGGCGACGCTCTCGCACATCCACACGGCGGTGGCGGGGGCCAACGGCGCGGTGCTCATCGACCTCGCGACGGCGGGCGTCGCGCTCACCGACGAGTTCACCGGCTCGCGCCCCGTTCCGGCGGGCACGATCTCCGACCTCGAGGCGGGGCGCTGGTACGTCAACGTGCACAGCGCGGCCTTCCCGGCGGGGGAGATCCGGGGGCAGATCCTGCGGCCCGGCGAGCGGATGTACTACGCGCGGCTGACGGGCGCCGAGGAGGTGCCTCCGTCGGGCTCGACGGCGACCGGGTCGGTGCAGGTGATCGTGAGCGCCAACCGCAACAGCCTCGCGTACGAGGGCGCGGTGGCGGGCGTGACGCCGACCGCGGCGCACCTGCACGCGGGCGCCGTCGGCGCCAACGGCGAGGTGGTGCAGGGCCTGACGCTCACCGGGATGAACCTGCGCGGCAACGCGACGCTGACGGCCACCGGCGACGCGGGCGTCCCGCTGCTCACGGGCCTCGCGGCGGGGACCATCTACGCCAACGTGCACTCGGCGATGTTCCCCAACGGGGAGATTCGCGGGCAGCTGCGCGCGGCGCCCGTCGGGCCGTGAGGGGTTCGGGGGGCGTAGGCCCCCTGTCGTACCGGGCTGAGGGTTGACCGCAGCTCGATGAGTTCCGTGGCGCTCCGGACCGGGGTTGGTCGCGTCCCGCGCCTGCACCCCGGCCAGGAGAAAGCAGGCGCCCCTCCGGGGCTTTCGGAAGGCCGCCACGACGGTCCGTGGGGAGCCAAGCCACGAGCGACCCACGCACGCCCGCACTCACCGGCCTCGCCCGCCGGGGAGCAAGCACGCACGCCCGCAGTCCCCGGCCTCGCCCGTCGGGGAGCAAGCACCGACGCCCGCAGTCCCCGGCCTCGCCCGTCGGGGAGCAAGCACCAACGTCCGCAATCCCCGGCCTCGCCCGTCGGGGAGCAAGCACCAACGTCCGCAGTCCCCGGCCTCGCCCGTCGGGGAGCAAGCACGCACGCCCGCAGTCCCCGGCCTCGCCCGTCGGGGAGCAAGCACCAACGTCCGCAGTCGTCGGCCTCGCCCGTCGGGGAGCAAGCACCAACGTCCGCAGTCCCCGGCCTTGCCGGGCGTAGGCGGCTGTGGTGGGTCCCCAATCGTCACGAGCGCGCTCTCGGGCTGTCATCGGCGGCTGCTCGACTCGGCAGATGTCAGCCCGACGGGTGAGGCCGGGGACTGCGGACGTTGGTGCTTGCTCCCCGACGGGCGAGGCCGGGGACTGCGGACGTTGGTGCTTGCTCCCCGACGGGTGAGGCCGGTGATTGCGGGCGTGCGTGGGTCGCTCGTGGCTCGCTCCCCACGGGCCGTCGTGGCGGCCTTCCGAAAGCCCCGGAGGGGCGCCTGCTTTCTCTTGCCCGGGGTGCAGGCGCGGGACGCGACCAACCCCGGTCCGACGAGACCGGTGGGGTGCCGGCACCCCAGCCCGTGACGTGATTCCGCGGGCTTGCATGGGCACGTCGCGCGCAGCGGTGGGCGCTCGAAGGAGTCTCAACCACCATGCAGATCGAGAGCGCTTCGTGCACCCACGTCGGGCGTCGCAGCAACAATGAAGACAGCCACTGCGCGCTCGAGCCCATCGGGTTCTTCGCGGTGGCCGACGGGATGGGCGGCTACGAGGGCGGCGAGGTCGCGAGCCGCGTGGCCATCGAGACCCTCGAGCGCTTCTACCGGCGCAACGCGGCCGACGACGACGTGACCTGGCCCTTCGCCCTCGACCCCGCCATCGACCTCGAACAGAACATGACCGCCACCGCCGTGAAGATGGCCGACGCCAGCATCGCCGCGCAGCGCGTCGGGCGGCTCTCGTCGATGGGGTCCACGGTCGCCACCCTGGTGGTGCGCCACGGGCGGGTGGTGGTGGGCCACGTCGGCGACTCGCGCGTCTACCGCGCCCGCCACGGCCGGCTCGAGGCCCTCACGCGCGACCACTCGCTCTACGAAGAGATGCTCGCGATGGGCACGAAGGTCGGGCCGCGCAGCGAGTTTCCGCACGCCAACGTGATCACCCGCGCGCTCGGCATGAAGCCCCCGGTGCGCGTCGACACGCGCGTCGAGCGGGCGCGCGTGGGGGACGTCTTCCTGCTGTGCACCGACGGGCTCTACGACGGCGTGAGCCCCGAGCGCATGGCCGCCGTGCTCTCGACGATGGCGCCGCGCGAGGCCGCGCAGACGCTGGTGGAGGAGGCCTTCGTCAACGGGTCGAAGGACAACATCACCGCGGTGGTGGTCGCGGTGGTGGGGTGATCACTCGGCGGCGGTGATCCCGTGGCGGCGCAGCAGGGCGCGCAGGTGCTTGCGGTCGACGCCCGACTGGCGCGACGCGGCCGAGAGGTTGCCCCGGGCGGCGTCCATGAGGGCGCGGAGATAGCGGCGCTCGAAGGCGTGCAGCACCAGGGCCTTGCTCTCGTCCCAGGGGAGCTGCGGGGTCACCGTGGGCCACGGGTCTTCGACGGCGGCGAGGCCGTCGATCTCGACGCGCAGGTCGGCGAAGGAGGCGGCGCGGGGGCAGAGCGCGACGGCGCGGTCGATGACGTTGCGGAGCTCGCGCACGTTGCCGGGCCAGTCGTGCCCCATGAGGGCGTCGAGGCCGGGGCCCTCGATGGGGCCGGGCTCGAGGCCGCGGCGGCGCAGCAGTTCGGCGACGAGCAGGGGGAGGTCCTCGCGGCGCGCGCGCAGCGGGGCGAGGGTGACGCGCACCACGGAGAGCCGGTAGTAG
>JAQBQI010000193.1 GCA_028287085.1 Myxococcaceae bacterium | reverse complement strand
CGCGCCGCCCGCGCCGCGCTGCTCGCCGGCGAGACCTGGGACGACCGCGCCCGCACCTTCCTCGACCGCTGCCTCGCCGCCCGCGCCACCGCCTCTTTACGGGACCCTGTATGACCACCCCCTGGTTCACCCGCGCGCTCGAGCGCGTCGACCGCCGCAACGCCCACCTCTGGGCGCCCGACCTCGCCGCCTCGGCGCTGCGCCGCGAGGCCCCCGTCGAGGGCCGCCCCGTGCACGTCTACGTCTGCGTGTGCGACCACTTCGAGCCGCGGTGGCGCAAGCCCTCCCTCGAGGAGGAGCGCCGCCGCGTGCGCCTGTGGGCCGACGGCTTCCCGGCGCTGGCCGCGCGCCACCGCGACAGCTTCGGCCGCGCCCACCAGCGCACGCTCTTCTTCCCCGTCGAGGAGTACCGGCCCGAGCACCTCGACGCCATCAACGAGCTCGTCGCCAAGGGCCTCGTCGACGTCGAGGTGCACCTGCACCACGAGAACGACACCGCCGACCACCTCCGCCGCACCCTCGTCGACTTCGCCAACCTCCTCCACGAGAGGCACGGCCTGCTCCGCAAGGACCCGGTCACGGGCAAGGTCGCGTGGGCCTTCATCCACGGCAACTGGGCGCTCGACAACTCGATGCCCGACGGCCGCTACTGCGGCGTCGACGACGAGCTCTCGGTGCTGCTCGACGCGGGCTGCTACGTCGACATGACCATGCCCTGCGTGCCGTCGCCCGCGCAGGGCCGCGTGGTCAACCAGATCTACTACGCGCGCAGCTCGCCCGGCCGCTCGCGCGGCTACGACACCGGCCGCGAGGCCCACGTCGGCAGCGCCGCGCGCGACGGCGAGCTCATGCTCATCCCCGGCCCGCTGGCGCTGCACTGGAAGTCGCGCGCCATGGGCCTCGTGCCCCGCGTCGAGGCGGCGATGCTCGAGCCCGAGAACCCCGTGCCCTTCGAGCTGCGGGTGAAGTCGTGGCTCGAGCACGGGGTGGCGCTGCGCGGCGCGCCCAACCACCGCTTCGTGAAGCTGCACGCCCACGGCTGCAACGGCGACGCGCCCGAGTGGTTCCTGCGGGCGGGCGGGCCCTTCGATACGTTGCTGACCGAGGTCGAGCGGGCCACCGCCGACACGCGCCGCTGGGTGCTCCACTACGTCACGGCGCGCGAGCTCTACGACACGGTGAAGTCGCTCGAAGACGGCTCCCTCCCCAACACCTGACCCTCCCCCCCTCCCAGCAGACCACCACCATGCGCACGGGACTCGGCTACGCGATCCTCCTCATCACGGTGCTCATCGCCCTCGTCCGCAACCCGCGCTTCGCGGTGTTCGGCATGGTGGCCTGCGACACCATCCGGCCGGGCGACGAGTTCATCGAGTTCGGGATGGAGACCGTCAGGTTCTCCATCACCTACTACGCCGTCGCGCTCGGCCTGCTGGTGATCTTCTACAAGAAGTACCGGCTCACCTCCGACCGCTTCCACTGGGCGATCCTGCTGCTCTTCATGAGCGTGGTGAACTCGGTGCTGCACGCGCCCTGCTTCGGCCCCGGGCTCGTGCAGATCGACAACTATTACAAGATGCTTCTTCAGTACTACCTGATCTGCGCGTTCATGCGGAACGACGCGCACCTGCGGGAGCTGTACTGGGCCATCTCCACCGCCAGCGTGGTGGTCGCGCTGCGCTTCGTCTGGGGGAAGTTCCACCTCAACGAGACCCGTTTCGAGGGCGCCACCGGCGACCGCAACGAGATGGCGATGACGATGGTGATGACGGTCCCCTTCCTGTTCATGCTGGGGCTCACCGCGAAGCGCCTCTACCTCCGCCTCTTCGCCTGGTTCTGGATCCTCCCGCTGGCGCTCACGGTGCTCTTCTCGCTGTCGCGCGGCGGCATGCTCGGGCTCGGCGCGGTGGGCGGCTACCTGCTCTACCGACTGCACCACAAGCGCTGGCTGGTGGTGGTCGGGGTGATGGTCGCGCTGGTGGGCCTGGCCAACCTGCCCACCGAGGTGACCGCGCGCTTCATGACCATCGGTCGCGCCTCGAAGACCGACGCGAGCGCCATCGGCCGCCTCAACGCCTGGGGCGCCGCGCGCAACATGGCCAAGGACCACCCCTTCTGGGGCATGGGCAGCGGCAACTTCCTCGTGCGCTTCAAGCAGTACGCGCCCGACCCCGCGGACGTGCACGTCGCGCACTCGTCGTTCTACCAGCTGCTCGGCGAGCAGGGCTTCGTCGGCCTGGGCATCTGGCTCTACCTCGTGGCGATGTGCTGGCTCGTCGCGAGCTGGTGCGAGATGCGGATGGAGCGCATCCACAAGAAGGAGTGGAACGAGCCGCGCTACATGCTCGTGGCGGTGAAGGCCTCGTGGATCGGCTACGTGCTCTGCGGCGCGTTCCTGAGCCAGGAGGACATGGACTTCTTCTACCACCTGCTCGCGATCACCTCGCGCTACACGGTCTTCGTCGGCGAGTACGAGAAGAAGTACTTCGACGAGCGGGCCGCGCTGCGGGTGGGCGAGCGCATGACCGAGCCGGCGCCCATCGGCGAGCGCCTGACGCAGCCGTTGCTCGGCCCGGGCTGATCGGGGGCGCGGCGGGGGAGAGGGGGTTGGGGGGTGAGGTCTGCCCGTGCAAGCGGCGGGAGGGAATACCGGGCCCGGTAAGATCGACCGGGCCCGGCGACGTGGCGGGAGGGGGGGCTTACGGGCGGTTGAAGCGCACGGTGTACGCGCCGCTGCCGCCGGCCGCGAAGGCGTCGACGAAAAGGGCGTGCAGGCGGGCGGTCTGCGCGTAGGGCGAGCTCAGGTCGGACTGCACGCCGCAGGCGCCAGCGCCGTTGTCATTGCAGGCGCGGGTGCCGTTGCCGTGCACCGCGTGGAGCACGGTGTCGAAGGCCGCCGAGCCGCAGGTCTGGGCGGTGAGGGTGGAGGTCGCGGTGCCCGGGCAGGTGCGCCACCAGTAGGCGTTCTCGAGGCCCGCGCCGCCGCAGGTGCCGCTGGAGACGGCGCCCGTCGTGGGCGAGGCGGCGACGACGCCGGTGGCCGAGCCCACGCCCTGCGCGAGGGCGGCGAGCACGCCGGCGCCCGCGGGGACGTGCTCGAGGTGCACCGCGGTGGCGCCGCGGCGGTTGGCGTAGCCGCTCAGCACCAGGTACCAGGTGCCGGGGTCGAGCACCGTCACGACCATGGAGTTGAGCCCCTGGCCGGCGCAGAAGCCCTCCGCGTCGTCGTTGCACACGGTGTCGCCCGCGGTGCGCGAGGTCGCGATCGGGGCGCCGGTGGCGTCGGTGAAGAAGAGCACCGAGTCGTACGCGCCGCCGAAGGTGTCGGCGTAGACCACCTCGCGCTGCGTGAGCGTGAGGCGGTAGAAGAGGTCGCCGCTCTGGTTGGCGCCCGCCGGCAGGCACGGGGTGGTCGCCTGGCTGGTGGCGTTGGTGGTGTCGGCCGAGAACTCCACCGTCGGGGTCGACAGGTTGAGCGTCGTCGCGCCGGCGAGGGTGTCGTTGTCCGGCGGGGCGCCGACGCAGGCGCCCGCGGTGCAGGTCTGCGTGGCCGAGCAGCGGGTGCCGCACGCGCCGCAGTTGGCCGCGGAGGTCTGGAGGCTGACGCAGCCGCCCGCGCAGAAGGTCGTGCCCGCCGGGCACGCGCTCACGCACGCGCCGTTGGAGCAGGCCTGGCCGACGGCGCACGAGCGGCCGCAGGAGCCGCAGTTGAGCGAGTCGCTGCGCAGGTCGAGCTCGCAGCCGTTGGCCGCGACGCGGTCGCAGTTGCCGAAGCCCGCGGCGCAGGCGCCGACGGCGCAGGCGCCCGCGGTGCACACCGGCGTCGCGTTGGGCAGCGCGCAGGCGCGGCCGCAGCCGCCGCAGTTCGTGATGCTCGTGGTCGCGGTCTCGCAGCCGTTGGCGGCCGCGCCGTCGCAGTTGCCGAAGCCCGCGGCGCAGGCGCCGA
>JAQBQI010000118.1 GCA_028287085.1 Myxococcaceae bacterium | reverse complement strand
CTCGACCGCCGCGGCTCGGCCGCGCTCCCGGCCATCCTCGCGCGGCTCGACTCGCTCAGCCCCGTCGCGCGCCGCGAGGCCCTCTCGCTCATCGCCGCGTGGTCGCAGTCGCTCACCGGCGTCGAGCGCGCCCCCGACCCCCTCGCGGGCGCCCCCGAGGCGCAGGCCCGCGTCTGGTGGACCCGCTTCCAGGCCTCGCGCGGACTCGACTTCCGCCTGAGCTACGCCGAGCGCCAGGCCCAGCGCGTCGGCGCGCGCGACCGCACCAACGCCTACGGCCGGCTGCTCGAGCTCGGCACCTTCGCGCTCCCGGGCATCCAGAACGTGCTCGCCGCCACGGCCGACCGCGACGCCCAGGCCCGCCTCACCGGCCTGCTCTCCGACCTCACCCGCCTGCCCGTGCGCGCCGACGCCAACGCCGCGCCGGGCGAGGTGCTGCGCATCACCGCCGCGTGGCAGGCCTTCTGGTACGCCGAGCGCCTCGAGTTCGAGACCCTCACCGAGGAGCGCCGCGCCACCGCCCGCTTCTTCGAGTCGCGCTACGGCCGCTGGGTCGAGCGCGCCCTGCGCGGCCGCCTCGGCTTCAGCCGCGTGACGCTCCGCCCGGTGGCCATCGAGCTGCGCTGGCGCCTGCCGTCGAGCACCCTCTCCTCGGGCCTCGGCGGCCTCGTCGGCACCGCCATCGCCATCGCCTTCGGCGGCGGCCCCGCGTTGCGCCGTCGGCGGCTGCGCCCGAAGCTGCTCGACCTCGCGGGCGCCCTCGTTCCGGGGCTCATCGCCCTGGTGAGCGGGTGGCTCGTGATGCTGCGCGTGTGCTCGCCCACCCCGTCGCTGCGGAGCGACCTCGCGCTGGTGCTCGGCGGCGGGCAGTGGCTCCCGCTGCTCGCGAGCGCGGCCGTGATCGCGGCGGGGGTGAGCTGGTTCTTGCGGCGGCCGAAGGCGGCGACGGCGATCCAGCTGGTGCGGCTCGAGGCGGAGAGCTGGGTCGCCGACCGGCTGCGGCCGGGGGTGCGCGAGGTGCTGCGCCACGGGGCGCGCATCGGCGTCGCGTCGCTGCTCGCGCCCCTGGGCTTCGCCGGCCCGGTGGTGCTGCTCGCCTCGCTGGTGGTGGAGCTCCCGCTCGGGCTCAAGGGCATGGGCCAGCTCACGGTGCGGGCCCTCGCCGCGCGCGACGCCCCGTGGCTGATGGCGGCCGTGCTCACCACCGTCCCGCTGCTGCTCGGCCGCCGCTGGGCCCGCGGTTTACTGGTGAGGGTATTGGACCTCCCCGCCGCCCCGCCCCCGCCGCGCGTCAGCGCGGCGTCATTGGACTCGCCGACCTGATGTTGGCATACCGGCGCGCACCCGAAAGGACTTCCAATCCCATGATCAAGCCCTCCCGCCTCCTCGTTCTCGGTCTCCTGCTCGTCGGCTGTAACGACGGTCCGACCGCGGTGGGGACGAACTTCGACGACGCCGGCACCACCGACCTCGGCACGCCCGCCGACCGCGGCAACGCCCCCGACAACGGCGTGGTCGCCGACAACGGCGCGGTCACCGACCGCGGCAACGCCACCGACAACCCCGTCGCCGTCGACACGCCCGTGGCGGCCGACAACGGCGCGGTCGACGCGGGCACCCCCGACACGGGCGCCGTCGACGCGGGCACGCCCGACGCGGGCACCCTCGACGCCGGCACCCCCGACACCGGTGCGATCGACGCCGGCACCCCCGACACCGGCGTGACCGACGCCGGCACCCCCGACGCGGGTACCATGGACGCGGGGACCACCGACGCGGGCCCCACCGACGCGGGATCCGTCGATACCGGCGTGACCTGCACCCCGGCGGCCGAGACCTGCAACGGGCTCGACGACGACTGCGACGGCATCGTCGACGAGCTGGGCTGCGCCACGCACCTGCTCATCACCGAGGTCGTGATCGGCCCCGACGAGGGCGAGTACGTCGAGATCCACAACCCGACCGCGGCCGCGATCGACCTCGCCAACGTCTACGTCTCCGACCTCCACGACTACGCCTGCTACCTCGGGCGCGCCTGCACCTTCACGGGCGGGCGCACGCTCGCGTCGCTCGGCACCACCGACTTCGTCGCGCGCTTCCCGGCGGGCGCCTCGCTCGCCCCCGGCGCCTACGCGACCGTCGCGATCAAGGCCAACCTCACCCTGTTCCGCGGCATCGCGGGCGTGTGCCCGACCTACTACCTGGCGGGCGCCTCTGGCGACGCCGGGCTCACCGTGGGAACCTGCACCGCGTCGCTCCCGATGCGCCCCACGGCGCACGCGACCAACACCATCGGCACCGCCGCGGGCCTCACCAACGGGCAGGAGCCCGTGGTGCTCTTCCAGTGGGACAACAGCCCCGCGCTGCCGGTCGACCTCGACTACGTCTTCTGGGGAACGCCCAGCACGACCAACCTCCAGGTCGACAAGACCACGACCTCGATCACCCTCGCGGCCGGCGGCTCGGCGACCTTCCTCGCCGACACGGCGCCCGCCTCGCAGCAGCGCGTCACGCTGCCGACCAACGTGAACGGCGCCGCCCTCGTGCGCTGCAACTACGCCGAAGGGGCCGAGCGCCGCACCGGCGGCAACGGCCTCGGCGGCCACGACGAGACCAGCGAGCCCCTCGCGACCACCTGGCGCGTGACCGCCGCGCCGGCCCAGGTCGACGGCAGCATCGCCGCGCTCAACGCCACGCCCGGCGCCGTCAACAACTGCCGCTGACCGCGCCGATGACCCCGCCCCGCTGGATCCTCCTCGCGCTCTGCGCCGTCGTCCCCGCCGTGGCCTGGCGCCTCGGCGGGGCGTCGCTCTGGTACGCGCTCGTGCTCGGCTACGGGGCCGCCGCCGCGCTCGCCGCCTGGGCCCTCGCGCAGGACGACCAGCTCAAGGCCGCCCTCGCCCCGAAGTCGGGCGACGCCACCCTCGGGCTGCTCCCCGCGCTGCTGCTCGTCACGCTCGTGATCCTCTTCGTCACGCGGGTGCTCGCGCCCATTCCGCCGCTGCGCGCGTACACCGCCGACGGCGCGTGGGTGGGCGCGGCGGGCGTTCACGGACTGCGCGGCGCGGCCGAGTGGCTGCGGGTGCTCGCCCTCGACGCCATGGGCCGCGCCTCGGCGGTGCAGGGCAGCGCGCGCGTCGCCTTCGTGCTGGCCGTCGCCGCGCTCGAGGAGCTCGCCTGGCGCGGCGGCGTGCAGCAGGGCCTCGCCGAGCGCTTCGGCTCGACCCGCGGGTGGCTCCTCGCGTCGGCGCTCTACGCCGTCGCGCAGCTCGGCACCCTCAACGCCTCGACGGCCCTGCTCGCCCTCCCCTGCGGGCTGCTCTGGGGCGCGATGTACCGCTTCCGCGGCCGCCTCGCCCCGGCCATCCTCTCGCACGCCATCTTCAGCTGGGCCCTCTTCGCCCACAACAGCAGCCCCTTCATCCTGCGCTGACCACCGCCGGGCTATCATCGCCCGATGGCGCGTCCCCTCCTCGCCGCCGCCGCGCTGCTCGCCGCCTGCTCGGGCGACGGGCGGCCGCCCGCCCTCTCCGACTTCGACTTCGACAGCGGCGTCGCCGACGAGTCGCTCGTCAGCGTGGTGCGCGACGCCGTGCCGCTGCGCGAGATGCCCTCCTGCGGCGGCACCGCGGTGTCGCTCACGCGCCGCCAGGCGAGCGCCATCCTCGTCATCGACCGCTCGGGCAGCATGAACGAGAACACCCTCGACGGCGTGCGCAAGTGGACCGCCCTGCTCGCCGCGCTCGACCGCGCCCTGCCCCGCATCCAGCAGAACGTCTCGCTCGGTCTCGTCACCTTCCCGCAGGCCCTCGCGCCCGGCGCGCCGCGCTCGCAGGACACCGTCTGCGCGCTGCGCACGGCGCTCGACCTCGAGCCCCGCCTCGGCGCCGCGGCGGCCATCATGGCGCGGCTGCGCGCCGACCGCCCCGAGGGCCCGACCCCCACCGCCGGCGCCGAGGAGGTGGCGGGGCGCTGGTTCGTCAACGAGCCCGACCGCGAGGGCGGCCGGTACGTCATCCTCGCCACCGACGGCGCGCCCAACTGCAACACCGCGCTCGACCCGGCGACCTGCCCCTGCACCGCCGCCGCCACGCAGTGCGACCCGCGGATGAACACCTTCGCGACCATCAACTGCCTCGACGACGCGCGCACGACGGGATCGATCCGGCGCTTCCGCGAGCAGGGGGTGTTCACGTACGTGCTCGGGCTCAACGGCGCCGAGGCCTACGCCGCGGTGCTCGACGCGATGGCCGTCGAGGGCGGCCGCGCGCGGGCGGCGTCGCCGCGCTTCTACCCCGCCAACACCGGCGACGACCTCGTGCGCGAGCTATCGACCATCACCTCGGGCATCGCCGACTGCCGCTTCGCGCTCGACGCGGCGCCCCCCGACCCCGCGCTGGTCGACCTGCGCCTCGACGGGCAGAGCCTCGTCCACGACGAGGGGCAGCGCGACGGGTGGGCGTGGTCCGACGCGACGCACCGGGAGATCAGGTTCTTCGGGACGACCTGCGACCGGGTGAGGTCGCCCGGTCAGTTGATGGCGACGGCGAACTCGCGGCTCTCGGGCACGCAGTTCTCGGCCGAGCAGACGGCGAAGCGCATGCGGCCGAGCACCACGGTGCGGGCGCCCGCGCGCTGCACCGGCGCGACGAAGCGCGCGAGGGCCTGCGTGTACTCCGCGGCGTCGGCGCGGCGCAGCGAGGCCTTCACCGTGGAGCCGTCGCGCACCTCGAGCTCGAGGGCCACGGGGTAGAGCTCGTTGACGTGGAAGTGCCCCGCGCCGCGGAGCTCGACCGTCAGGCTGGCGGGGGCGGCCGGGGTCGCGCCCGCGGCGAGCGCGGCGCTGAGCACGAAGCTGGACTCGCTGAGCTCGGCGCGCGGGCCGCTGGCCTCGACC
>JAQBQI010000117.1 GCA_028287085.1 Myxococcaceae bacterium | reverse complement strand
ACTTCGGGGGGAGGCTCACCGACTCCAGCGTTGCCGCGGGCTTCAGCTCGTCGGCACGAGCCGGGCGTCCCCGAGCACACGAAACGCCCGCTCGTCTGGCACCGCGCCCTGCCTGACGGCGACGGGAGTACTATCCCGCGCGCTCCTCGGTGCGAAACACGCCCTCCCAGCGGGCGATGACCACGCTGGCGAGGGCGTTGCCCGTGACGTTGAGCGTGGTGCGGGCCATGTCCATGACCTCGTCGACCGCGAGCAGCATCGCCACGCCGGCCTCGCCGGGCAGGCCGTAGCTCGCGCAGGTTCCGGCGATGATGACGAGGGTGGCGCGCGGCACCCCGGCGACGCCCTTCGACGACAGCATGAAGGTCAGCACCATCGTGAGCTGCTGGGTGATCGAGAGCTGCACGTGCGCCGCCTGCGCGATCGCCAGGCTCGCGAACACGAGATAGAGGGTCGACCCGTCGAGGTTGAAGGAATACCCCGTCGGGATGACAAAGCCCGCCACCCGGCGGGGCACGCCGAACTTCACCATCTCTTCCAACAAGCGGGGCAGCGCGGCCTCCGAGGAGGCCGTCGAGAAGGCCGTCAGCGCGGGCTCGCGAATGGCCTTCAGGAACTCCCCCACCTTCACCCGACAGATCATCAGGATGGGCACGAACACGAAGAGGAACATCACCGCGAGTGACAGGTAGAGACTGCCCACGAGTCGCGCGTAGCGCCCCAGGAGGTAGGCCACGGCGGGCCAGCCCTTGATCATCGTGCCGTCGACGACGTGCCCCGCCGCCATGTGCGAGATGTTGTATCCCATGGCGCCGAAGACCCCGAGCGGGGTCAGCGACATCACCATCTCGGTGTACTTGAACATCACCTTCGCGAAGCTCTCGAAGAAGGTGAACACCGGCCGCCCCACCTCGCCGGTGCGGGCGAGCGCGAGGCCCAGCAGCGTCGCGAAGATCACCACCGGCAGGATGTCGCCCTCCGCCGCGTGCTGCACCACGTTCGACGGGAACATGTGCAGCGCGATCTCCCAGCCGTCGCGCGCCCGCTGCGTGGCGACGCCCGCCGCGTGGGCGCCCGCGTCGAGGGGCAGGCCGTCGCCCGGTCGGATGGTGTTGGCGATGAGCAGCCCGATGCCCAGCGCGATGGTGGTGACGACTTCGAAGTAGAGCAGGGCCTTTCCGCCCATGCGCCCGACGGCCTTGATGTCGCCCGTCTGCGCGATGCCCACCACGATGGTGGAGAGCAGGAGCGGCACGATCAGTCCCTTGATGAGGGAGATGAAGGCCTTCGAGAAGAAGCGGAAGAGGTTGTAGACCTGCGGGTGCTGGTCCTGCGGGAAGAAGCCGCCCAGCAGCACGCCGAGGGAGAGGCCGACGAAGATCCAGAGGGTGCTCGACCGCCACCAGGGTCGCTGCTCGCCGTCGCTCATGGCGCGCAGCGTAGGCGATCAGCGGGGACGGGCGATACCCCCGTCGCGGGCCGCGGGGCGCGCCACGCCGGCGTCGACCGCGGGCGTCGACGGCGCGGGCTGCGAGGCCCGCAGGATGGCCTCGATGTCTTCCTCCGAGGCTCCGCCGGTGCCCGCGTCTTCGGTCGCGCCGGGCGTCGCGGGCTCGACCGCGGGCGCGCGGCAGTCGTCGCCGGGCGCGCCGTCGAGCTCGGCCTGCCCGGTCTCCTTCGCGAGCTCGGCGAGCTGCGTGTTGAGATCGTTGATCGACTGGATGTGGGCCGCCCGCGCGCCGAGGTACTGCCGCAGGGGACTCAGGATGTCCCCGATCTCCACGGCGCCCGACTGGAACTGCGTGAACACCGCGGTGAACCACTGAAAGCCCCAGCGCTCCTGCCGACCCCGCGCCGCTTCGACGATCTGCTGCTCCCGCGCGCGCTCGTATGCGCCGGTCACTTCGAGGGCGATGCCGCCGAGCGCGAGTTCCTGCTGCGCCTGGGTCATCGCGAGCTCTTCGGAGAGGCGACGCACGCGCTGGCGGTTGACCAGCGGGTCGAAGGTCCAGCGGAGCGCGAGGCCGCCGCCCCAGTAGGCGTAGTTGTTGTTGTTGGCCGAGAAGGGGTTGGGCTGGTCGGCCATCGTGGTGGCCGTCGACACCGCCGCGACGAGCCCCAGCGCGAGGTCGGGAAGGTAGGCGTATTGCTGGATCGACACCGCCGCCCGCCGCGCCGCCACGCCCGCGGCGACCATGTCGACCTCGGGTCGTTCGAGGCGCGCCCGCGTGAGGTGCCGCGACAACGGACCGAGCTCGACCCGGTAGGGGCAGAGCGGCTCGTCGGGCACGTCGACGGCCTCGCCGACGCCGGTGAGCAGCCCCAGCGCGGCGTGCGCGAGGCGGTTGAGGCGCGTCGCCGTCGCGCGCTGCACGACGAGCTCCTCGGCGGCCATCTCGAGCTGCGCCTCGTCGTTGGCGCCGGGCGCCGCGCCGCCGTCCTGGGTGCGCGCCTCGGCCAGCTGCTCGCGCGCCGTGCGGATGTAGCCCTCGGCGCGCTCGATGAGGAAGAGCGCGTCGCGCGACGACTGCAACCCGAAGAAGGCCTTGCGCACGTTGGCGCGCAGCTCGAGCCGGGCGCGCGCCTGCTCGCCGCGGTTGGCGCGCACCCCGGCGCGGGCGGCGTCGCGCACGTGGCCGAGGCGAATCCAGGTCCACGGCGAGATGGGGACGCCGGTGTCGACGTTGAGCCGGGCGAGCACGCCGGTCTCGGAGACCAGCGGGTTCTGCGCGAACACGTCGGGCGAGTAGGTGGAGTTGCCGCGGGCCGTCGGCGCCAGCGACATGAAGCCCGTCACGCTCATCGGGAAGAAGGGCGCCACCCACGCCTCGTCGAGCTGCGCGTCGGAGGCGGCGATCTTGTGCCGCGCCGCGCGCAGCCCGGGGTAGCTGCGCTCGGCGCGCGCGAGGCACTCGGCGAGGTCGAGGCGCACCGTCGGCGCCGGCGGGTCGGCCCGGC
>JAQBQI010000100.1 GCA_028287085.1 Myxococcaceae bacterium | reverse complement strand
GCGAGCGCGCAGCCCGCGCGCGCGGGGCGCACGGCCCTCGCCATCGGCATCGTCGAGGGGCGCGTGAAGCCCCCCGACGACAAGCCCAACGACGACGACGACCGCCACCGCGTGCACCCCGAGTGGTACCCCACCGGGCAGCCCGACAACCCCTACCCCGCGGGCACCGTGATCCCCATCGCGCCGCCGCCGCCGGGGCTCTCGATCACCCCGATGCCCGCACCAGCGGGGCAGCCGTCGCAGCCGTCGATGCAGCCGTCGATGCAGCCGTCGATGCAGCCCGTCGGGCAGCCGTCGATGCAGCCCATCGGGCGGTCGCCCGCGCCGGTGCCGCTCGTGGGCAACGGCGTCACGATGGTTCCGATGGGGCAGCCGACGGCGCCGACCAACGCGCGCCTGCCCGCGCCGCCGTCCGTCGCGGGCAACGGCGTGTCGATGACGCCGATTCCGCCGCCGAGCGGGCGCGTCGCGCCGCCGGCGAACGTGCCCGCACCGACCGCGCAGCCGACGGCCCCGACGCTGCCGACCGGCACGGGCGCGGTCGCGCAGACCTTCCAGGGGGCCCTCGACGCGAGCTCCGAGCGCGACGCGCAGGGGAGGTTCTTCCGCGTGCACCAGGTGTCGTTGCAGCGCGGCTCGCGCGTGGCGGTCACGATGCAGAGCGCGCAGTTCGACACGCTGCTGCGGGTCGAGCCGCCGACCGGCGACGCGGTCGACAACGACGACGTGGCCCGCGACAACACCAACTCGCGCGTCGACTTCACGGCCCCCATCGACGGGCGCTACCGCATCGTGGCGACCTCCTACGCCCCGGCGACGGCGGGCGCGTACACCATCGAGGTGAGCGCCGGCGCGCCCGGCCAGGGGCTCATGGTGACGGGCTCGAACAACCACGCCCCCGACGCGCAGACCGGTCCCGGCGGAACCCTCGTCGCCGGCACGCCCGTCAACGAGTACCTGACGCCGGGTGATCCCTCGTCGGGCGGGCGCTTCGTGCGCGGCTACCGGCTGGAGGGACGGCAGGGCGACATGGTCACGCTGCGCCTCACGTCGACGGGCTTCGACCCGACGCTCGCGCTCGTCGCCCCCAACGGGCAGCGCTGGACCAACGACGACACGACCCCGCAGGACACCAACAGCACCATCACCATGACGCTCCCCGCGGCCGGAACCTACCGCGTCGAGGTGTCGTCCTACCGCCCCGGGGCGACGGGCCCCTTCAGCCTCGCGGTGACCTCGTCGGCGCGCCCGACGGTGGCGGCCAACGGGGCGCCCGCGGGCAACGTCGCGGGCCGCGCGGGGCAGGGCAACATGTACGGCGTCTTCGTCGGCATCTCCGACTACGGCAGCCGCGGCAACCTGTACGGCTGCGCCGACGACGCGCGCCAGCTCGCGCAGTCGTACATCAACGCCCACCTCGGGGCGGCGCCCAACTTCGTGGTGCTCACCGACGCCGAGGCCACCACCGCGGCGGTGAGCCAGGCCTTCCAGGCGATGTCGTCGCGGGTCGGTCCCAACGACGTGTTCATGTTCTTCCACTCCGGGCACGGCAGCCGCGCGGCCTCGCAGGACGCCGCCGCCGACCCCGACGGCTACGTCGAGTCGATCGTGCTGCGCGACGGCGAGATCAACGCCCACCAGATGGCGACGCTCTTCGACGGCGTGCGCGCCGACGTGAACATGCTCGCGCTCGACAGCTGCTACTCCGGCGGCTTCGAGCGCTCCTTCGGCTCGTCGCGCAACCGCTTCGGGATGTACAGCTCCGAGGAGGACGTGCTCTCGCAGGTCGCGCAGCGCTTCCAGGCGGGCGGCTACCTCTCGTACTTCCTGCGGCGCGGCGTCGCCGAGGCCGACAACAACCACGACGGCGCGGTGCGCGCGGGCGAGCTCGCCGACTACCTGCACCGCCAGTACGCGCAGAACCTCCAGCAGATGCAGACCCAGGACGGCCAGGACGTCGAGACCTGGCAGCACCTCGTGATCAACCGCTCGGGCGTGGCGCTGAGCGACCAGCTCTGGCGCTTCCCGCTGGTCGCGAACGCAGGGATGTAGGCCCCCGGCGCGGCGGTGCTAGCGTCGCCCGCCGTGCGCGCCCTCCTTTCGCTGCTGGCGCTCCTGCTCCTCGCCTGCTCGCCGCCTCGCCGCCCTCGTCCCGCGCGGCCCCGCCCTCCACCGATCGTCGCCCCAACTCCGCCGCCCCCGCCCGCCCCGACGCCCGCCTGGAGCGAGGGCTTCCGCATGCGCGCCGCCGTCGCCGACTTCGCCCCGCTGCCCGACGTCGTGGTGCACGCGCCGCCCGGCTTCGACGCGCGCCAGAAGCTCCACCTCGTCATCGTGCTCCACGGCATGGGCCACTCGCCGCTCGTGTGGGCCGGCAGCGGCCTGCCCGACCCGCGCACCGGCCGCCCCGTGATCGGCTGGGGCGGCGAGGTGCGCCACGACCTCGCCGGAACCCGCTCGCTGCTCGTCGTCCCGCAGTGCGACGAGCGCGGCGGACGCGCGCGCATGGGGCGCCTCCAGTCGCGCGGCGGCTTCCGTCGCTTCCTCGACGAGCTGCTCGGCGAGACCCTCGCGCCGCGCCTCGGCGCCCACACCCTCGCCGACGTCGAGACGGTCACCCTCGTCGGGTCGAGCGCGGGCGGGCCGGCCATCGCCAACCTCCTCGACCTCGACGACCTCGACGGCCGCGTGCGCAACGTCGTGCTCTTCGACTCGCTCTACGGCGCCGAGTCCATCTTCGCCCGCTGGCTCCTCGGCGCAACCGCCGCCAACCCCCGCCGCTTCGTCTGCATCCACGGCGGCACGCGCTACACCGCGCCCGCCGCCGCGCGACTTGCCGCCGCGCTGCGCCCCGCCCTCCGCGACGGGCTCGTGGTCGAGCCGCGCACCGCCATGACCGAGGCCGTGCGCGCCCACCGCGCGGTCTTCGCGATGGTCGACTGCGAGCACATCTGCATGGGCAACGCGTACCTCGACAAGGTGCTGCTCGGCCTCGACCTGCCGCGCCGCGCGCCCGACCCCGAGCCGAAGACCCCCGTCGATCCGCCGCCCCCGCCGGGCGCCTCCGTGACCCTCGACGCCCCGCTGCGCGGCGCGCTCACGGCCGACGACCGGCGCATGCGCGACGGCTCGTACTTCGACGACTACGCCCTCGACCTCGCGGCCGGCGAGTCGGTGCGCCTCGAGCTCCGCGGCGGAGCCACCCGCGGCTTCCTCTGCCACACGCTCGACGTGCAACTTCGGGTGCTCGACGGCGACCGCGCGCTCGCCGACGACGACGACGGCGCCGGCCGGCTCGCCAGCCGCATCGACTTCGTCGCGCCCCGCGCCGGTCGCTACACCGTGCGCGTCATGGCGCACGGACCGTGGGTCAACACGGGCGCGTACACCCTCCGCGCCACGCGCCCCGTCGCGCCGTAGCCCTCAGCCGCCGACCATCCACGCGCCCAGCGTCGCGTCGGTGGCCTCCGCCGCCGCGACCTCGCCCACCACCGCCCCGCGCCGCAGCACCATCACCCGGTCGCAGAGCGCGCGCAGCTCGTCGAGCTCCGACGACACCAGCACCACCGCCACGCCCTCCGCCCGCAGCGCCCGCAGCGCCCCGCGGATCACCTCGGCCGCCCGCAGGTCGACCCCGCGCGTCGGCTGCGCGACGAGCAGCACCCGCGCCGCGCGCCGCAGCTCGCGCGCCATCAGCACCTTCTGCTGGTTGCCCCCCGAGAGCGATCCGAGCGGCGCCTCGGGGTCGGCCGGGCGCACGTCGAAGCGCGCGATCGCCGCCGCCGCCTCGGCGCGCGCCGTCGCGCCGT
>JAQBQI010000001.1 GCA_028287085.1 Myxococcaceae bacterium | reverse complement strand
GGGGTCACCGCGGGGGTGCCGGAATCGCGCACGCCGGTGTCGGCGGTGCCGGCGTCGCGGACGCCCGTGTCGGCGGGGCCAGCGTCGCGGACGCCGGTGTCGGCGGGGCCGGAATCGCGCACGCCGGTGTCACGCACGCCGGCGTCGGCGGTCGGGGTCGTCGAAGTCGAGGTCGAGGTCGCCGTGCGCGGGGTGCAGGCGACGTAGCCCGCGAGGGCGTAGCAATCGTTGTCGGTATCGCAGAAGCACTTGGCCTGGCCCGGCCAGCAGTAGCGGATCTGACCCGCGGCGTTGCGGGGGTCGCGTCCGACCAGGGTCACGGTCTCGGGACAGGTGGCGGCCACGATGGGCTGCGTCGACTCCGAGGAGGCCGAGTCGTCCCCATCCACCGGAGCGCAGCCAGCGGCGGCGACCAGGGTCAGGGCGGCGAGAGCGGTCAGCGTGGTGTGACGTTGCATGGGCCGCAGCAAAGCGGCCGGGGCAGGAACGCGCAAACGCTTAAAAACAAGCCCTTATCGCGGCACAGTGGCGACGGTTGTCGGGAGCGCGGCCCCCCAGGTGCCGCGAGGTGACCGCTGTCGGTTCATGTACCGACATGGAAATGACCGAAAGCAGGGAAAGACATCGGAGAAGGCCGGAGAACGAGGGAAGCGGCGCGGCCGACCTGCACCTACAGGTGCTCAATCCGTCCCCTAAAGAATTTTCCTCACGCGCCGTACGGAAGGTCTCTTTGGGGGGTGGTGCCGCCGCGGGGCGACGGGGCACTTCGCTCCGAGGCGGCTCGGCGAAGCCCATGACCCGGGGGCCCCGCTGTAAGGTGCGAGCCCGTAGCCGCGGAGGACCGTCAGGGTTGCCGCCCGAGGTCGCCGCTCCGTCCCGTGCGGGCGGCGGCAGCCCGCGGCCGATGCCCTCCTCCTTCGTCTTCAGGTGTCGTCCATGCCGCTTTCGAGCTTCGAGCCCGCGCCCGGAATCATCGATGAAGTCCTCGCCTCGCTCGCCGCGGCCTCCGGCGTGCTGCGCCCCACGCCCACGCCCGCGCAGCTCCGCGCGCTGATCGAGGCGGCGTTCTGGGCCAGCCTGTACACGGACGAGGGCCGGCAGGCGACCTTCGCGCTCGCGTGGGGCGCGCCCTTCGCGGGGCCGGGCCAGCTGCGCTTCGCCGCGTCGCTGCCGGTCTCGCCCGCCTCCCTCGCGCAGCTCTCGCCCGCGCTCCGCACGGGGCAGATGCTGCTCGGCGTCGCCCCGTCGGACGAGGGCTTCGTCGCGTGGGGCATCCTCGACTCCGACGCCGTCGGGCACCCCCTCTTCGTCGTCGAGGTGCTGGGGCCGGGGCTGATCGTGGTGCGCTACGGCGCCCGCAACCTCGCGCTCTTCGCCCGCGACCGCGCCGAGCTCGTCGACCACGGGCGCCTCAACGCGCGGCACGTGCTCCAGCGGGTCTTCGGCGCGGAGCTGTCGGACGCCGAGCGCCTGGCCCGCGGCGACGCGCTCGCGCGGGTGGCCGGCGCCATGCGCGCGCTGGGCTACGGCGGCGCGCTGCTGCTCGTGCGCGGCGCCCACCGCACCTGGGAGCGCTCGCTCCAGCAGCCCCTGCGCTACGCGGCGTCGCCGGGGTCGGACGTCCTCCACGTCGCCGTGACCCGCTCGCAGGCGTCCTCGGCCGACGGGGCCTCGGTCGCGATCCGCGCCGAGCTCGCGCGCTCGGTGGCGTTCACGGCGTCGCTGAGCGCCGTCGACGGCGCGGTGATCCTCGACGACTCGCTGCGGGTGCTGGGCTTCGGCGCCACCATCTCCGCGCACGACGAGCCCGCGACGGTGATGGCCGTCCGCGCCGTCGGGCAGCTCGAGCCGACGCAGCTGCCCTTCGACCAGCTGGGCGGCACGCGCCACCAGTCGGCCGCGCGCTTCGTGTGGGCCGAGCGCGACGCCGCCGCGGTCGTGGCCTCGCACGACGGCGAGGTCACGGTGCTCGCGTGGGTCGAAGAGCTGGGCCAGGTGGTGGCCATCCAGCAGAGCCACGCGTCGCTCTTGTAGGGGGAGGCTGACGCGCGCGACCTCCCTGCGCTATGGCCTCTGCGATGCGCTTCGGCTTCGACAACACCTACGCCCGACTCCCGGCCCGCTTCTACGCGCGGGTCCTCCCCACGAAGGTCCCCGACCCCCGCGTGGTCAGGGTCAACCGCGGGCTCGCCGAGCTGCTCGGGCTCGACCCCGACGCCCTCGCCTCGCCCGAGGGGGCGCAGGTGCTCTCGGGCAACGCCCTGCCCGACGACGCCGAGGCCCTCGCGCTCGCCTACGCGGGGCACCAGTTCGGCGGCTTCTCGCCGCAGCTCGGCGACGGCCGGGCGATCCTGCTCGGCGAGATCGTCGGTCGCGACGGCCGCAGGCGCGACGTGCAGCTCAAGGGCGCGGGGCGCACGCCCTTCTCGCGCGGCGGCGACGGGCGCGCGGCGCTCGGCCCCGTGCTGCGCGAGTACGTGGTGAGCGAGGCGATGGCGGCGCTCGGGGTGCCGACGACGCGCGCGCTCGCCGCGGTGACGACGGGGGCCTTCGTGGCCCGCGACGAGATGCTGCCGGGCGCCGTGCTCACGCGCGTCGCGGCGAGCCACATCCGCGTGGGCACCTTCGAGTTCTTCGCGGCGCGCGACGACCGCGACGCGCTCGCGACGCTCGCGACCTACGCGCTCGCGCGGCACTACCCCGACGCCGCGGGGAGCGGCAACGACGCGCTGGCCCTGGTCGGGTGCGTGGTCGCCGCGCAGGCCGAGCTGGTCGCCCGCTGGTTGGGCGTCGGCTTCGTGCACGGCGTGATGAACACCGACAACACGGCGGTCTCGGGCGAGACCATCGACTACGGGCCCTGCGCCTTCCTCGACGAGTACGACCCGAAGAAGAAGTTCAGCTCGATCGACCGCGGCGGGCGCTACGCCTTCGCCAACCAGCCCGTCATCGCCCGGTGGAACCTCGCGCGCCTCGCCGAGTCCCTGCTGCCGCTGCTGGCCGACGACGAGGAGGCCGCCGTCGTCGCCGCGACCGAGCGCCTCGACCGCTTCCCCGCGCTCTTTGGGGAGGCCTACGGGCGCGTGCTGCGCGCCAAGCTCGGGCTCACCGGCGACGACCCGGCCGACCTCACGCTGGCGGCCGATCTGCTCGAGCGCATGGCCGCCAACGGCGTCGACTACACCCTGCTCTTCCGCGCGCTCTGCGACGCCGCGGCCGACGCGACGGGTGATGCCGCGGCCGCGGCGCTCTTCGCCGACCCGGGGGCCTTTCACGAGTGGGCGGCCGCGTGGCGCCGCCGGCTCGCCTCCGAGGGCGCGACCGCGGAGGCGCGGGCGGGTGCGATGCGGCGGGCGAACCCGGCGCTCATCCCGCGCAACCACCGGATCGAGGAGGCCATCGAGGCCGCCGTGCGCCGCGACGACTACGGGCCCTTCGAGACGCTCGTGCGCGCGCTCGAGCGGCCCTACGACGACGTGCCCGGCTTCGAGCACCTGCGCGAGCCGCCGACCGCGGGCGAGCGCGTCCGCGAGACCTTCTGCGGGACCTGATCGCGCGCCCGGCGGCGGCCCGCGATCAGTGCACCGCGACGAGGTCGACGACGAAGATCAGCGTCTCGTTGGGGCCGATGGCGTCGCCCGCCCCCCGCGCGCCGTAGCCGAGCTCCGGGGGGATGATCAGCTCGCGACGACCGCCCACCCGCATGCCCGCGGCGCCTTGATCCCAGCCGGCGATGACCATCCGGCGGCCGAGGGTGAAGCGGAAGGGGGCCCCGCGGTTCCACGAGGCGTCGAACTCGCGGCCGGTCGACCACGCGACGCCGACGTACTGCACCTCGACGGCCTGGCCCGCGGCGGCCACGGGGCCGGTGCCGACGCGCAGGTCGCGGGTGC
>JAQBQI010000568.1 GCA_028287085.1 Myxococcaceae bacterium | reverse complement strand
GTCGCGCTGGAGGTCGAGCAGCCGCGGCTCGTCGAGCGAAGCCTGCGCGGGCGGTCGCAGCTCGGTCGCGCGCGGCAGCACCGGGGCCGGGTCGAGCACCGTCAGGGACGCGCCGAGCAGCAGCCGCAGGGCGCGCGCCACGGACTGCGCGACCTCGTCGATGCGGGGGTCGGTCGCCGCGAGGGTCTGTAGCCCTTCGAGCGCCGCCCGGGCGGAGGCGGCCGCGCCCAGGCGGGCGTCCTGGAAGGCGTCGGCGTCGCCCACCGCCGCGAGGGCGCCGTAGGTGCGTTGCAGCGCCTCGGCGAGGGCCTCGACCACGGCCTCGGTCGCGACCTCCGCGGGGCTGAGCGTGCGCGCGGCGACGAGGGCCTCGTCGAGCACGGCGCGCGCGGCGACGATCGTCGGCAGCAGGCCCAGCGCGTCGGGGGTCACGGGCGCGCCTCGACGAGGGCGCGGTAGCGGGCGGCGCTCCAGAGCGGCGCGTTCGGCGCGGCGGACATGCGCCAGAGCCAGGTGTTCCACGGGTCGCGGAGGCAGCGCGCGGGGTCGGCGAGGGCGTCGGGGTTGTGTTGGAGCACCTCGCCGTCGCAGGGCGCGAAGAGGTCGAGCGCGGCCTTGGCGGTCTCGAACGAGCCCGCGGGCGCGGCGGTGCGCAGGTGGACACCGATCGCGGGGAGATGCAGGGCCGTGACCTCGGTGCGCACCGCGGCCGCGAACCACGGTGTCACGCCGACGCGGACGGCGGCGCCGTCGTCCAGCGCCCAGAGGTGGTCGGGGGTGTAGCGCCGGTCGTCGGGGACGGCGCCCGGCGCTACACCGACGGGGGGCGACGGAGGGTGCGGGGTCACGGGCTTCATGCGAGGGGCAGCGCCGCGGGGACGCCCGCGAGCAGTTGCTCCAGGGTGGAGAGCGGGAGCCGCGTCCACGCGCTCGCATCGGGGCTCGACGCGAGCACGTAGGGGTTGGCCAGCAGGAGCTCAGCCCGCGTGTCCATCTGGTAGGGGTCGAGCTCGCGCTCGTGGGTCGCGAGGCCCTCCGCGCCCAGCTTCAACAGACCGTCGGGGAAGGGCGCGCCCGCGTAGACGCCGCCCCGGTAGGCCGCGACGCTGTAGAGCAGGTGCTCGCGCCGCTCGCGCACGCTCCAGCCGTAGGCCGAGCCTTCGAGGAAGGCCCCCGATGGCGTGATCGCGTAGGCCTCCGCCTCGGAGACGGCGCACACGCCCGAGACGGTCTCGTGCACGGGGCACTCCATGCGCGTCCAGGTGGTGCCGTCCCAGCGCGCGATGAGTCCGCGGTGACCGACCGCGAAGGCGAGGCCGCGGTGCAGCCCGTGGATGGCGACGACCTCGCCCGGGCTCTCCTGCGGGCGCCACGCCGAGCCGTCGTAGTGGTAGAGCACCGACGCCGCGCCGAGGCTCCCCCAGGCCCAGACGCAGGCGTCGTCGGCGCCCCAGATTCCGAGGAGCGCGCCCGCGAGCTCGACGCGGTCCCAGCGGTCGCCCTCGCCGCGCGGGAGCGTGTACACGCGGCCCTCGATGTCGCTCACGAAGATGCTGCGGTCGGCGCCGCGCCAGATGCCGGTGAACCAGCCGGGGCCGCCGATGCCCAGGCGCACGCGGTCGGGCGAGGTCATCCCGACGAAGCTCTCCCCGCGGCCGGGGCGGAAGCAGCCGTCGGCCTCGGGGTAGCGCTGCGCGATGAAGCAGCAGTCGGCGACGCTCGCCCCGCTCACCCGCGTGAACTCGTGCGCGACCGCGACGCTCACTGCACGAGCCCGGGACGAAACTCCCGCGCGCACGCGACGACCAGCTCGCCCGCCGCCGCGACCGCCTCGCTGGCGTCGCGCCGCGCGGCCGCCACGCAGTCGTCCATCCACGCGCGCACGGCCGCACCTTCGGGGTCGAGCCCGGAGGCGCACATGAAGAGCACGCCCGTCTTCAGGCCGCTCGCGTCGGGCGTGACCGAGCCGATGATCATCGCGGCCTCGTCCTTCGGATCGACGGCCGCGCCCGCGCCGAGGAAGTAGCCGCGCGACTCCAGGTAGTCCATCCAGAATCCGTGCAGGCGGAGGCAGGCCTCGTCGTGGGTCATCGGGGTCGTTCCTTCGTCGTCTCAGTAGTGGCTCGGGCCGAAGAGGTTGATGGGCGTCTCGGCCCCGTGCGAGTTGGCGTGCGTCGTCGCCGACGAGCCCGCCGGGCAGCGCGCGTCGACGTTCGGGGTTCCGCCCGCGAGGCGCCGCCCCATCGCCGCGCGGCAGTTCGCCTCCTGCGCGCGCGTCAGCTGGGTGCGCAGCGAGCGCGCCTGCTTCGAGTTGCCGGCCGCCTCGGCCGCGGTGGCCTGCGCCTGGAGGTTGGCCTGGTGCGCCGCGGGCGTGGTGCCCGCCACCGGACCGCACGCGATGCGCTCGTTCTCGGCGACGCTGTCCTTGCAGTGGTCCTTCATGGCCGCCATCGCCGCCTTGCGGAAGTTGTCCACGCAGTCGGCGGCCGAGTCGCCGGTGATCTCCTGCTGCCAGAGCGGCGTCGCGGCGGGCGCGCCGGCGGTCCCGGTGGCGCCCGTGC
>JAQBQI010000862.1 GCA_028287085.1 Myxococcaceae bacterium | reverse complement strand
ACGGCGCGGCGACCAACGGCTGCGAGGTCGAGCTCCTGCGCAGCCCGGCCCACTGCGGGGCCTGCGGCAACGCCTGCCCGCCGCGCGCCCACGCCGCCGCGGCCTGCGCCGACGGGGCCTGCGGGCTCGCCTGCGAGACCGGCTGGGGCAACTGCGACGGCGACGCGGCCAACGGCTGCGAGACCGACCTCGCCACGACGGCGCCCCACTGCGGCGTGTGCGGCCGCGCGTGCGCGCCGCGGCCCAACGGGTCGAGCGAGTGCGCGGCCGGGGTCTGCGCCGGGGCCTGCGCGGCGGGCTTCGGCGACTGCGACGGCGACGCGGCCAACGGCTGCGAGGTGACCACCACCGACAACCCCGCCCACTGCGGCGGCTGCGGCATGGCCTGCGCCGCGCGGCCCCACACCGCCGCCTCCTGCGCCGAGGGCGCGTGCCGCTACGCCTGCGCCGCGGGCTTCGTCGACTGCGACGGCGACGCGGCCAACGGCTGCGAGGTCGAGGTCGCCACCAGCGTCGACCACTGCGGCGCCTGCGGCCGCGCGTGCAGCCGCACCAACGGCACCGCGACCTGCGCCGCCGGGGTCTGCGCCATCGTCTGCGCGACCGGCTTCGGCAACTGCGACGGCGACGCGGCCAACGGCTGCGAGACCGACACCGCCAGCAACGCCCTCAACTGCGGGGCGTGCCGCACGGCGTGCAGCTTCCCCGGCGCGAGCGCGCGCTGCGACCGCGGGGTCTGCGTGCGCACGACCTGCGGCGCCGGCCTCGGCGACTGCGACGGCACGAGCGCCAACGGCTGCGAGACGACGCTCGCCACCGACGCGGCCAACTGCGGCGCGTGCGGCAACCGCTGCGTGCTGGCCAACGCCACCGCCGTGTGCCGCGCGGGCGGCTGCGCCGTCGGCACCTGCGCCGCCGGCTTCGCCGACTGCGACGGCGTCGCGGCCAACGGCTGCGAGGTGGCGCTCGGCACCGATCCCCTCCACTGCGGCAGCTGCCCCCTCGCGTGCAACGCGACCAACGGGGCCGCGAGCTGCGTGGCGGGGGCCTGCCGCATCACCTGCGCGGCGGGCTTCGGCAACTGCGACGCCAACGTCGCCAACGGCTGCGAGGTCAACCTCAACACCACGGTCGCCTCGTGCGGGGCCTGCGGGCGGGCCTGCGCCCTGGCCCACGCGACCTCCGGCTGCGCCGCCGGGGCCTGCACCATCGGCGCCTGCGACGCGGGCTTCGCCAACTGCGACGGCAACGTCGCCAACGGCTGCGAGACCGACCTCAACGCCACCGTCGGCGCGTGCGGCACCTGCGGCACCACCTGCAACGTCCCCAACGCCGCCGCGTCCTGCGTGGCGGGCCGCTGCGCGGTGGCCGCGTGCAACGCGGGCTCGGCCGACTGCGACGCCAACGCCGCCAACGGCTGCGAGACGCCCACGACCAGCAACGCCAACTGCGGCGCCTGCGGCGTGGTCTGCGGCGCCGGCACGCGCTGCGCGGGCGGCACCTGCCAGAGCTCGTGCCCCGCGGGCACGACCTTCTGCGCGACCACGGGCGTGTGCGCCGACTTCCAGGGCGACGCGAGCAACTGCGGCATGTGCGGGACGATCTGCCCCGCCCTCTCCAACGCCTCGGCCGCGTGCCGCGCGGGCGCCTGCGCGTTCACCTGCAACACGGGCTTCGCCGACTGCGACGCCAACGTCGCCAACGGCTGCGAGGCCAACCTCGGCACCAGCGTGACGTCCTGCGGCGCCTGCGGCCGCGCCTGCGCCCCGCCCCACGCGACCGGCGCGTGCACCACCGGCCTCTGCGGCGTCGTGGCCTGCGACGCGGGCTTCGGCGACTGCAACGGCGACCCGAGCGACGGCTGCGAGGTCGACCTCACCGCCACCGCCACCTCCTGCGGAACCTGCAGCAACGCCTGCCGCCCCCCCAACGGCACGGGCGTCTGCACCGCCGGCCGCTGCGGCGTCGCGGCCTGCGACCCGGGCAAGGGCAACTGCGACGGCAACGCCGCCAACGGCTGCGAGACCACCCTCGGCACCAACACCAACTGCGGCGCGTGCGGCGCCGCCTGCGCGACGGGCAGCTTCTGCTCGGAGGGGACCTGCGTGTCCGCGTGCTCGGCGCCGACGAGCTACTGCGCCAACACGCTGACCTGCAACGACCTCTCGGACGACACCCTCAACTGCGGCGCGTGCGGGCGCACCTGCCCGGTTCCGCCCAACGCGACGGCGACCTGCGGCGCGAGCACCTGCGGGTTCTCGTGCAACGGCTCGACCGCCAACTGCGACGCCAGCGCGGGCAACGGCTGCGAGGTCGACCTGAGCGCGAGCGTCGCGAACTGCGGCGCCTGCGGGGCGGCGTGCACCCTCGCCAACGCCACGCCGACCTGCGGCGGCGGCGCCTGCGCGGTGGCGACCTGCAACCTCAACTACGGCAACTGCGACGGCGTCGCGGGCAACGGCTGCGAGGTCAACACCAGCACCAGCCCGGCCAACTGCGGCGCCTGCGGCAACGCGTGCTCGCTCCCCAACGCGACCCCGGCGTGCTCGGGCGGCGCCTGCGCCGTCGGCACCTGCAACGCGGGCTTCGGCAACTGCAACGGCCGCACGTCGGACGGCTGCGAGACGCCGCTCAACTCGGGCACCAACTGCGGCGCCTGCGGCACCCGCTGCGCCGCCGGCACCTTCTGCTCGAACAACGCGTGCGTCTCGTCGTGCCCGTCGGGCACCACCTACTGCGCGTCGAGCGGCGGCTGCATCAACCTCCAGACCAACCCCGACAGCTGCGGATCGTGCGGCAACACCTGCCCCTCGGCGCCGCGCGTGGTGCGCTCGTGCGCCGCGGGCGTCTGCGGCGGGAGCTGCGAGAGCGGCTACGGCAACTGCGACGGCAACGCGGGCAACGGCTGCGAGACCAACCTCACGACCGGCGTGACCAACTGCGGCGCGTGCAACAACGTCTGCCGCTTCGCCAACGCGACCCCCGTGTGTGCGGTCGGCACCTGCGCCATCGGCGCCTGCTACCCGAACTTCGCCAACTGCAACGGCGCCACCACCGACGGCTGCGAGGTCAACCTCCAGAACGACACCCGCAACTGCGGCGCCTGCGGGCGGGCGTGCGGCAACGGCCAGGTCTGCCGGATCGGTAGCTGCCGCTAGATCCCTCCCCGCAACGACCCGCCGGGCGCCCCGCCTCGCCCGCCCGGGCTCCGGTCTCCGGCCCGGCAGCCGGCCGCGCAGGAGTCGCCGAGCGTGGCCGACGCCCGCGCGCATTTCGATCGCGCCGTCGCCCTCTTCGAGTCGGGCGACGCGGCGGGCGCGCCTCCGGCGGTACGCCCGGCACCGCGCTGACTACTCTGGACATCGCAAGTGCCTTCGCGTCGCCGCGATTCGACGCGGCGAATCACCCTCTCCGCACGACTCATTCCGTCTGGGCGCGACGCCCGATGCGAAGTGACTTCGCGCATGTCATTCGGGACATGCACCTCCGGCCTAGTGCGGCGACGGGACTACGGATCGCGCAATCGAAGACCAGGTCGCCACCTCACGGCTCGAAGGACCGCGAGACTGGAAGTCGATCGACCTCTACGGTCGACGCCGTCGTCGCGACTTCGCGGCTGGCGCGCCGGACGCGGCGGCCCCCTACGGGCCGCGCCGCGGCCGCCGTCGCGACCCTCGCCGGTTCGCCAGAAGGTCCAGCCGATGGCTGCGCGTCCGACAGGCGGGGCGCGATCGTGGGCGTAGGCGCCCGCGGGAGAACCGGCGCCGCGACGGCCGCCGCCGCGACCGGTCGGGGCGCGCGCACCACGGCGGCGGTCGACGAGGGGGTAGAGCGGGCGAACCACCAGCCGCCCGCGCCCACGGCGAGGAGCACCACGGCGAGCGTGCCGGTCACCTCGAGGGGGAGCCGCCGCGGCCTGTCGCCGACCCCGGTCGGGGCCGCGCGCATCGCCCGACGCTGCGTGACGGCGGTGACGTCCTCCTCCTCCACGACGGCGGGCGCGTCGTCGACCACCGCAATCGCGCCCGCCCCGTAGGGCCGCAGCGCGTCGAGGAACTCCCGGGCCGACGTGAAGCGCCGCGCCGGGTCGCGCTCGAGCGCGCGCAGCAGGATCGCGTCGAGCGCCGCCGGGACGTCCGACTCGAGCGCGCTCGGGCCGGCGGGCACGGAGTCGCCGCGCACGATCTCGAGGAAGAGCTCGGCCTGGTTGGCGCCCTCGTAGGGCAGGCCGCCCGTGAGCAGTTCGTAGAGCATCACGCCGACCGCGAAGAGGTCGGCGCGATGGTCGATGTCGCGGCGCCCCATCCACTGCTCCGGGGCCATGTACGCGGGCGTCCCGAGAGGGATCCCCTCCAGCGTCGTCTGTTCGAGCGTCGCCCCCGACCGGCGAAACTTCGAGATGCCGAAGTCGAGCAGCTTGACCCCCGGCGCGCCGAGGCCGTCGACCAGAAAGACGTTCTCGGGCTTCAGGTCGCGGTGGATGATCCCCTTGGCGTGCGCCGACGCGAGGGCCGACAGCACGCACCCCAGGATGCGGCACGCCTCGGGGCACTCGACCGCCTCCGGGCGCGAGAGGCGGTCGGCGAGGGTCTCGCCGCGCAGCAGCTCCATCACCAGGAAGGGCTCGTCGAAGTGCGTCCCGGTGTCGAAGACCTCGACGATGTTGGGGTGCCCGATCTCCGCCGCCGCGCGGGCCTCGCGGGCGAAGCGCCTCACGGCGTCGGGCAGCTTCGCGACGTGGGCGTGAAGCATCTTGATGGCAATGCGCTTGCCGAGCGCGGTGTGCTCGGCCTCGTACACGGTGCCCATCCCCCCTTCGCCCAGCTTGCGCAGGATGCGGTACCGGCCCTCGAGCTCCGCCCCGTCGTCGATCATTGACGGCGCTCCGCACCTGGCGAGGGCCGGGACGGGTCAGACCTCACGAATGCTGACCGGCTTCGGCTTCAGGCCGTACCGCTCCATGCGGGTGATCAGACAGCGGCGCGAGATGCCGAGCTCGCGCGCGGCCTGCGACTGGTTGCCCCCGGCGCCGGTGAGCGCCGTGACGATGGCGCGCCGCTCGGTCTCCTCGATCTTCGCGCGGAAGGCGGACGGGTCCTCGGCGGTGCTCGGCCCGCCGGCGCCCGCGTCGCGCGAGCCCAGCAGCAGGTGCTCCAGGCGGATCTCGTCGCGGTCGGCCAGGGCCATCCCTCGCAGGACGACGTTGCGCAGCTCGCGCGCGTTGCCGACCCAGGGGTGGGCCTCGAGCGCGGCCGCGACGCCCGGCCCCAATCGCCACGCCCGTGCCTGCCCGGCGAGGATGCGCTCGACCATCGGCAGGATGTCCCGCGTCCGCGCGCGGAGGGCAGGAACCTGCACCGTCACGCCGTTGAGGCGGAAGTAGAGGTCCTGCCGGAAGCGGCCCTGGGCGACCTCGAGGGCGAGGTCGCGGTTGCTCGCCGACACCACGCGCACGTCGACCGCGACGGGTCGCGACGAGCCGACCCGGCGGATGGAGCCCTCCTGCAACGCCCGCAGCAGCAGGGCCTGGTTGGGTGGCGAGAGTTCGCCCACCTCGTCGAGCAGCAGCGTTCCGCCGTCGGCGCTCTCGAAGACCCCCACCTTGCGGGCGTCGGCGCCGGAGAAGCTGCCGCGCTCGTGGCCGAAGAGCTCGCTCGCCGCGATGGACTCGGTCAGGGTCGCGCAGTTGATGGCGACGAAGGGCTTCGAGGCGCGAAGCGAGTCGCGGTGGAGGGCGCGCGCGACGAGCTCCTTGCCCGCGCCCGTCTCGCCCTGCACGAGCACGGAGATGTCGCTCGCGGCGAGGCGACGCACCAGGGCGAAGAGGGAGACGGTGAGCGGGTCGACCGCGACGACCTCGCTCGACGCCGCCACCGGCGCGATCGCCGTGGGGCGCGGCGCGCCGCTCAAGGTCAGCAGCACGACGATCTTCGAGCCGCCGATCTCGATCCGCTCGCCGTCCTCGACCCGGCGGGATCCCGTGACGCGCGCGCCGTCGACGAAGGTGCCGTTGCTGCTCCCCTCGTCGCGCACGGTCACCGCGCGCCCGTCGAAGCGCAACACCGCGTGCACGCGCGACGCCCGGTGGTCGTCGAGCAGGACCTCGACCGACTCCCCGCGCCCGACGCGCACTTCCGCGCCGACGGGCAGCACCACCACCCGCGGGGCGCGGTCGGGCTGCTCGACGAGCAGTCGCGCAGTGGCGCGACAGTCGGCATTCGCGGCGAGGAAGGCGGAAGTGTCCGTACGGTGTTGGTCCACGCGACACGCAGCATACGCGTGAAGATGTCTCGAGCACACCGCCGGGCGCTCCGAAACTCGAAATATGTCGACTCGAATCGGCCCCGCACCGCGCCGCGCAACAGCGGTCCGGCGACCACTGTGCGATTCGCATACAGCGACCTGTGCATCGGATGTACGCCCGTACGAAATCGGGACAAGACGCCCGCCCGCCGACGGACCGCCCCCTGAATTACACGATGGTGGCAGCGCTTTTCAACGGACAATCGAATGACCCGCGAAGTGACCGTTCGTGGTCTCCGCCGGGCCGTCGCGCACCCGAGTCGCCGTACCCACACAAGTCCGCTCATCTGAGTATCGTCTCGAACATGCGGATTCGCCATGGCGTCAACGACACCAAATCGATATCGAATGATCTCCTTGATCGCCAGTCGACCCATGGAGCCCCGAATGCCGCGCCCCCCTCGATTCGTGTGGTGCCTGCTGCTCTCCGTCGGATGCGTCGGAGAGCCCGACCTGCTCGATCCGCCGGCGGGTGCCGACGCCTCGGCGGACGCGCCTTCCCCCACGCTCGATCGGCCCGCGGAGGACGCGTGGAGTTCCCCGGACACCGGTCCCGCGGCCGATCTCCCGGCGACCGAGGGAGGGAGCACCTCCGCAGCGTGTCTGCAGGTTTCCGATCGCTGTCGCTCGCACGCGGGTGTCGCGCCCGGCCTCCGGGCCCCGGTCAGGAGCGCGAGTCTGCGTTCCTGTGTAGGGATCACACACGCCTGCGTGTCGTCCGCACAGGTGACGTCGCGGCCCGCGCGGGCTTAGGGTGGTGTGGTGACGAAAACAGACCACGCGCCTCCGGGGACGACGGGAGACGAAGCGGGGCCCCGCGACGACGCCGCGACGGGACACCACGCGATCGTCGATGCAATTCCACAGATCGTGTGGACGAGCGACCGGGACGGGTCGGCGACCTACGTCAACCGGCAGTGGACGGACTACACCGGGCTCGACCTGGCGGAGACCCTCCGCGTCGGCGTGCGCACGCTCGTCCACCCCGACGACCTCCCGGAGGTGGCGCGCCTGTCCGAGGCGGCGCGGGCCGCGAGTGCGCCGGTCGCGCTTACGTGCCGCCTGCGCCGAGCGCGCGACGGCGCCTGGCGATGGCACGCCGCGCGGGTCGTTCCCCTCCACGACGCGACGGGGCGCGCGACGTCCTTCGTCGGCACCGCGACCGACATCGACGACCGGCGGAGGGCCGACGAGGTGCAGCGCTTCCTGATCCGCGCGGGCGAGGTGCTGGGCGCCTCGCTCGACCTGACGAAGACGCTCGACGACGTCGCCCGGCTGGTCGTGCCCAGCCTGGCGGACTGGTGCAGCATCGACCTGCTCTCCGAGGGCGGTGCGCTCGAGCGGGCGGCCGTGGCCCACGTCGATCCGGCGAAGGTCGCGCTGGCGTGGGACCTGGGGCGCCGTCTGCCGCCCCGGCCCGACGACCCGCACGGGGTCTACGCCGTCCTGCGCACCCGACGACCCGAGCGCATCGAGGAGATCCCCGACGCGCTGCTCGCGGCGGCGATCCCCGACCCCGAGATCCTCGCCATCGCCCGGTCGCTCGGCCTGCGCTCGTCGATGTGCGTGCCGCTGGTGGCCCGCGACCGCGCGCTCGGGGCGTTGAGCCTCGTGTCGGCCGAGTCGGGGCGCCGCTACGGCGAGGACGACATGGCCTTCGCCGAGGAGTTCGCCCGGCGCATCGCCGTCGCCGTGGACAACGCGCAACTGTACGCCCAGGCGACCGCCGCGCGCGCGGTCGCCGAGGCCATGGCAGCCGACGTGGCGGAGCAGAGCGGGGCGGTCGAGGCCGCGCTGCTGCGGATGCGCGCCGAGCGCGACGCCGCGCTGAGCCGTCTCGAGGCGCTGGAGCGCGCGCGCGGCGGGGCGGGCTCGCCGTGACGGACGCCCCGAGCGACCGGGCCGCGGCCCCCGCGCTCCGCGACCTCGCCCTCGCGAAGCTCACGCGCGTCCTGGGCGCGGAGCGCGGCCGACGCGTGTACGACGAGGTGCTCGCCGAGGCCGGGCTCGCGGCGGTGGGCAGCGCCGACGACCTCTACGCATTCAGCGCGTGCCTCTCGCGACGGGGCGGATTCGAGGCGGCCGTCGGCGGCCTCCTCGGCGTGGCGGCGGTCCTGCGCGGGGCCTCGGCGCGTCCATTCGTCGACAGCAGCGAGGGGTAGCGCCGACGACCCCGCGCCGATCGCCGCGCGCCTCCTGTGGGACGGCGATACAGGTCGGGTGCGAGCTGTGTCCACGCGGTCCATCCGGTCCGATCGGTCCGGCAGCGCGTCGGTGCCACGCGCGCCTGCCGCGATGGCCGGGCCGCTGCATGGGGAGCCCTTCATGGAGACCCGCGGCCTCACGAAAGATGACTTCGGCAGGATCGTTTCCGTGATCGACCGCTGGTGGGGCGGGCCCACGTCGGCGCTCGCGCACCCGCTCTTCGTCTACGAGCTCGGCGACGACGCGCTGGTGGTCGAGGACGGCGACCGCATCGTCGGGTTCCTGCTCGGGTTCGTGACCGCCGCGGGCATCGGGTACATCCACCTCGTGGGCATCGACAACGAGCACCGTCGGCGCGGCGTCGGGCGGCGCCTCTACGAGAGCTTCACGGCCCGAGTGCGAGAGCGGGGCGCGCGACGCATCAAGGCCATTACCACCCCCGGTAACCAGGGGAGCATCGAGTTCCACCGCGCCCTCGGGTACGGGGTCGAACTGGTGAGCGACTACGCCGGCCCGGGGCGCGACCGCTACGTATTCGTGCGCGATCTTCCTGCGGGCTGACGCGCGCTGCGAGGCGCACTCAACCTCCCGCGCAGGACGCCCGGGGGTGCCACGCTTGAGACGTCGCAGAGGGCCACCCCGCGGGCGGTGTCGGCGTCGTCGGAGGCGGAGGCGGGTCCGTCCGGCATCGGGTGCGTGAGGAGCCAGACCATCGCGTCCATGCGGTCGGGCGACTTCTGCCCGGGGACCCAGAGCGAAGACTGGTCTTCGAGCTCCGGCAGCACCCCGACCACGTGGGCCCGGTGCTGCGCTAAAGGGCCCTGATCGGCTCATCTGCCGCCCCGCGCTGAAACGCCGGGTCGCGCGGAACCATCGGCTCCAGGCTCACCAGCATCGTATGGGCCCCCTCGTAGTCGGCGGAGCGCACGTACTCCGATGCGGTCGACATCGGTTCTCCATGAGGGTGGAGGGGTCGCCCGACGCCAACGCGATCGGCCCGGCGCGGCGCCGGGGATTGTATGGTCGCGCATCCCCGATGCCGCCCACCTCCGCCCGCTCGCGCCGCCTGTGCCTCGCCGCCCTCCTCTGCTCCGCCTGGGGCTGCGGCACCGAGCAGGTCGTCGACCCGCCCCGCGACGCTTCGACCCCCGACGTCCCCGCCGTCGACGCGCCCGCCATCGACCGCCCCGCCGACGTGCCCGCCATCGACCGCCCCGCCGACGTGCCCGCCATCGACCGCCCCGCC
>JAQBQI010000860.1 GCA_028287085.1 Myxococcaceae bacterium | reverse complement strand
GCGGCGCGGCGCAGGGCCGTCGCGCCGAAGCGCCGGCGGGCGAGGTGGAGGGTGAGGCCAACGATGGAGTCGGGTCGTCGCATCGGGAGGGTGCTCCTGGTGGGCGGTCGGTGGATCGAGCGGGGCGCAGGCTAGCACCGGCGGTCGCGCGGGGGCTCGACGGGTCCGGGGTCGGCGATGCTATGAACATCGGCCTATGGAGAATGAGCGACGGGACTCGGTGGTGCGCGCCATCACGGACGACGGATCGTTTCGGGTGGTGGCGCTGCGCACGACGGAGACGGTGCGGGCGATCGCCGCGGCGCAGCGGGTGAAGGGCGAAGAGGCGCGCTGGCTGGGCGAGCTGGTGACCGGGACGATCCTGGTGCGCGAGACGATGGCGCCCGACCTGCGGGTGCAGGGGGTGTTGCAGTCGGCGACCTCGCGCGACGCGCTCATCGCCGACTCGCACCCCGACGGCGGCGCGCGCGCGCTCGTGCAGCGCACCCGCGGGGGCTCGCTGGTGCTGGGCGACGGGGCGGCGCTGCAGATCACGCGCACGCTGCCGCGCGGCAGCGCCCACAAGGGCGTGGTGCAGGTGACGGGCGCGGGCGGCGTGTCGGCCTCGCTGATGGCCTACCTGCAGGAGTCCGAGCAGGTCGCCTCGGCCATCGCCGTCGCGACGGTGATGGACGGCGACGCGGTGGTCGCGGCCGGCGGGTATCTCGTGCAGCTGCTGCCCGAGCTGGGCGAGGGGCAGCTCGCGGTGATGACGGCGCGCCTCGAGGACTTCCCCCCGATGGCGACGCTGCTGCGCGACGACGCGACGACGCCGGAGAGCCTCCTGGCCGAGCTGCTCTACCTGATGCCCTACGCGGTGGTGGGCAGCGGGGCGCTGCGCTACCAGTGCCGGTGCGACACCCAGCGGCTACGGGCGACGCTCGGCACGCTGCCGCCGAAGGAGCTCGAGTCGCTCATCGCCGAGGGCAAGGACCTCGAGATCGAGTGCGACTACTGCCACGTGGAGTACCGATTCCCCGTGAGCGAGCTCCGCGCGATCCTGGCCGTCGACTGATCGCGCGTCCGGGGCCTGTTCGCGGGGGCGGCGGGCGGTGTATCGTCCGCCGCGACCGACGCAGCGCGCGGCCCCGGATGCGTCGGGGCGCCGCCGCGGTGGGCGAGCGATTGACCCCCTGAACGGAGTTCGAGCATGAGCGAAGCGCCGCGCGCTGAGGTAGAGCTTGTTTTCGAGGGACCCGGCGGCGGCTGGCGCCCCGTGCACGTCTTCATCGACGAGGGCATGTCCCGGCTCTACGAGGCCTCGCTGATCCTGGCGAACCGCAACGTCGGGGCCAACGCCGAGGAGATGTTCGAGCGCGAGGTCTCGCTGGAGATTCAGCGCGGCTCGGTGAGCCGCCCGCTGAAGGGCATCGTGCGGCGGGTCGAAGACCTGGGCTCGACGGGCATGTACCGCTTCGCGCGCATCGTGGTGGTGCCCCACCTCTGGGCGCTCTCGAAGCGGGTCAACTCGCGCATCTGGCAGGACGTCAACGTCCTCACGATCATCGAGGAGGTGCTCAAGGACGCGGGCGTCTACCAGGGCACCGGCGCGATGGGCTACGAGGGCGCGCTCGACCAGCTGCCGCCGCGCGAGAACTGCGTGCAGTACCGCGAGACCGACCTGGCCTTCGTCGAGCGCCTGCTCGAGGAGGAAGGCGTCGCCTACTACTTCAAGCACGACGGCGACGCCGAGACCTGGCAGCTGGTCGAAGACGGCCACGCCTGGGAGGCCGTGCCGACGATGGACGGCGCGGCGGTGAGCGTGGTCGACACGGCGGGCTCGTCGACCTCGGGCTCGGAGACGGTGATGTGGTTCGACTGGCACCGCCGCACCGGCACCACCGGCGTGCTGCTGCGCGACTTC
Source organism: Myxococcaceae bacterium (assembly GCA_028287085.1). Lineage (GTDB taxonomy): Bacteria > Myxococcota_A > Polyangia > Polyangiales > SCUS01. The sequence goes on along the minus strand of JAQBQI010000860.1, from coordinate 6,564 downwards.
GACTTCACCCACCCCCGCGCCGTGCTCGACATGAGCCCGCGCAGCCCCGGCGACGGCGGCCAGCGCCCCGTCTACGACTACCCCGCGCGCTTCACCCTCGGCCCCTACGACGACGACGCCCACGTCTACAAGCCGCACCAGGGGCAGAAGCGCTCGCGCATCCGCTTCGAGGAGACCCAGGTCGAGAACAAGGTCGGCCACGGGCGCAGCACCGTGACGGGCTTCTGGCCGGGCCGCGGGCTCACCATGACGGGCCACGCGCGCGCCGAGCTCGACCGCAACTACGTGCTGCTCGGCGTGCAGCACCACGTGGCGGCGTGGGGCGACATCCCCGACGACATCCGCGAGAGCGAGCACGTGCAGGCGCTGCTGCGGAGCATCGACCCCGAGCTGGAGAGCATCCCCGCGGGCGGCGCGGCGGTCGCGACCCGCTACTGGAACCGCTTCGAGTGCGTCGCGTCCGACACGCCGATCCGGCCCGAGCGCGACACGCCGCGGCCGCTGGTGCACGGGCCGCAGACGGCGCTCGTGATCGCGGCGCCGGGCGAGGACGAGGAGGAGATCTCCACCGACTTCCACGGGCGCATCCTGGTGCGCTTCCACTGGGACCGCCCGGAGCTGCGGGGGGCCTCGCAGAGCGGGTCGAAGTCGTCGTGCTGGATGCGCGTGGCCCAGGCGTGGGCGGGCGCGGCGTGGGGCACGATGTTCATCCCGCGCATCGGGATGGAGGTCGTGGTGACCTTCCTCGAGGGCGACCCCGACCGGCCGCTGGTCACGGGCTGCGTCTACAACGGCGAGAACAACACCCCGTACCCGCTGCCCGCCGAGAAGACCAAGAGCACCATCAAGACGAGCTCGTCGAAGGGCTCGCAGGGCTTCAACGAGCTGCGCTTCGAAGACCTCAAGGACAACGAGCAGATCTTCATCCACGCCCAGCGCGACATGGACTCGGTGGTGCGCCACGACCAGACGCTGGTGGTCGGCCACGACCGCACCAAGACCATCCAGGGGATGGAGCACGTGACGGTGCAGAAGGACCGCATCACGAGCATCGTGCAGAACGACTCGCTCGACGTGGAGGGCAACAGCTCGATCGCCGTCCACGGCGGCGCGGGCGCCTCGCTGCGGGTCGACACGCACTACGCGCTCACCGCCGAGTCGAGCATGGGCTTCAAGGTGGGCGACTCCAGCATCATGCTGCTGCCCAACAAGATCACGATCAATTCCCCGACGATCCAGATCATCGGCGGCTCGCTGGTGAACATCAACGGCGCGCTGGTGAAGATCAACTGCGGCGAGACGGCGACCAACACCATCGCGGCGCAGGAGACCACCGCGGCCAAGGCCGTGGCCCTCCAGGGCATGGCGGGCGGCATCCTCGAGAAGCTGAAGAACGCCATCAACCCGGCGCAGATCGCCGAGCAGGTGAGCAAGGGCCTCAAGACCCTGCTGGCCAAGGCGGGCGTGCCCGACCGCATCGCGACGCGCCTCGAAGGCATCGCGAAGACCACCGTCACCGAGCTCGCCACCGCGCTCAAGGAAGGCCGCAAGCCCAACTTCGCGAAGATCGGCGAGGAGGCCATCACCAAGGGCGTGCAAGACCTCGTCGGCGAGGCCTTCAAGGGCCTCGAGGAGAACCCGCGGGTCAAGAACAGCCCGCTGCTCTCCGGGCTCGTGAAGGAGATGAAGGGCGTGACCACCACCGCGGCGACGTGGGGCGTGCTGCGCGCGGCCAACATCAACGACGGCATGGCGCGCGACCCCTTCTGGACCGTGCTGCAGAAGCGCAACGGCGCCGACGTGGCGACCTTCCTCAAGGGCCCGGCGCTCGCGGCGGGTCAGGAGGTCTTCCAGGCCTGGGTCGACCAGCGCGGCCTGCCCCCGCAGGCGGCCAAGCTCGTGAAGCAGGGCACCGCCCAGCTCAACAAGGTCATCTCGCAGCAGGTCGACAAGCTCTTCCTGCCGCACTGATCCGGTCGCCGCGCCGGTCTTCGCGACGGCGCGGCGCGTTCGGCGGGCCGCGCTACACGCCCTGCAGGCTCATCGCGACCTTCGTCGCGGTGACCGCGCCTTCGGGCGTGCGGGCGTAGCGCGCCATCACGCGGGCGTCGGCCGTCTCGGCGAGGATGCACGCGAGCGGGCCGAAGAACTCGGCGGTCTCTTCGGGCGCCATGCGCGCGAGGTGCTCGCCGAGCTTGAGCGGCTCCCAGAAGCGGGCCGAGCCGAGCTTGCCCTGCTCGTCCCAGGTCACGAGCGAGATGAGGTGCTGGTAGACCTCGATGAAGGGCCGAGGGCTCACCAGGAAGATCGCGTGGCCGCGACCCCAGGTCTCCTCGAAGACGTCGGCGAGGCCGTGCGTGGCGGGCGTGAGCGACAGCAGGAAGGGGGCGGTCTCGCCGAGGTCGTCGGGCTCGCGGGTCTCGTCGAAGGCGCAGAACTCCTCGTCGACGCGGTTGACCAGCGCGAGGAGGTCGGGGTCGCGGGCGCAGTCGATGACCGCGAAGTAGTTGCCCTCCTCGCTGTGCAGCGCCCAGCGGGCGCAGTCGTGCGGGGCGCTCTGCATGCCGCGCACGAGGTCTTCGGCGGTGATCTCGCCGGTGGTGGTCACCGCGTTCGTCGGGGCGTCGAGCGCGTGGTCGGTGAGGGCCACCTCGAAGACGGTCTGCCCCGCGGAGATGCGGTCGCCGGCCGCGAGCGTGGCGTCGGCCACCGCGGTGTTGTTGAGGAAGGTGCCGTTGTGCGACTGGAGGTCGCGCACGCGGGCGCCCTGCTCGTCGCAGTAGAGCGCGAAGTGCACGTCGGAGAGGTACACGTCCTGGAGCACCACGTCGGCCTGCGCGGCGCGGCCGAAGGTGCGGGGCGTGCCCGCGGTGACCTGCACCGCGTGGCCCGCGTGGGTGCCGTTGAGGATCGTCAGCTGGAGGATCATGGGGAGCCTTCGATGGGGATAAAGCGGGGGAGGCGTCGGGGCGCGGCGCTCGGCCTTCGGGGCGCGGCCCCGCGTCGCCGTGCGCGCCGCGGTCGGCGGGGGTGAAGCGGAGCGAGGTTACGCCGCGGCGCGCCGGTCACCCGCCCGCTGACGGGGCCCGTGAGGCGGGCGTGCTCGCCGGGGGTGTGCGTGGGCAGGTGGCTGCGCCGCACCCGCGGTCCGTCTTCGAACTGCACCGCCGCGATGGCACCACGCGGCGCCGCCCGGCGTCAATGCGCGCGCCGCGTGGTAGCGAGTGGTGATGCCGGGCTCGCACGAGTTCTTGAAGGCGCTGACGGTGGTGCTCGGCGTGGCCGCCGTGACGACCGTGCTCTTCCAGCGGCTGCGCCAGCCGGTGGTGCTCGGGTACCTCGTCGCGGGGCTCATCGTGGGGCCCCACGTGCCGCTGCCGCTCGTGGCCGACCCGGCGGTCGTGCGCACGCTGTCCGAGCTCGGGGTGATCCTGCTGATGTTCTCCGTGGGGCTGGAGTTCAGCCTGGCGAAGCTGCTGCGCGTCGGCGCCGTCGCGGGCCTCACCGCGCTCGTGCAGTGCAGCCTGATGCTCTGGCTCGGCTACCTCGTCGGCGGCGCCTTCGGGTGGACCGCGCGCGAGTCGCTCTTCACCGGCGCGGTCGTCGCGATCTCGAGCACCACCATCATCGCCAAGGCCTTCGCCGAGCGCGGCGTCACCGGCAAGCTGCGCGAGCTCGTCGTCGGCGTGCTCATCGTCGAGGACCTCATCGGCATCCTGCTGCTCGCGCTGCTGACGGCGGTGGCGCGGGGCGACGGCCTCTCGCTCGGGGCCGCCGCGCGCTCGTCGGGGCGGCTCGTGGGCTTCCTCGTCGGGGTCGAGCTCGTCGGGCTGCTCGTGGTGCCCCGGGTCGTGCGCGCGGTGCAGCGCCTCGAGCGCCCCGAGACCACCCTCGTCGCCAGCGTCGGGCTCTGCTTCGGCCTCGCGCTGCTCGCGCAGGCGGCGGGCTACTCCGTGGCGCTCGGGGCCTTCCTCGCCGGCTCGCTCGTCGCCGAGTCGGGCGAGGAGCGCGCCGTCGAGCGCGTCATCGGCCCCGTGAAGGACATGTTCGCGGCGATCTTCTTCGTCTCCGTCGGCATGCTCATCGACCCGCGGCTCATCGCGCGCCACGCGGGCGCCGTCGCGGCCCTCTCGGGCCTCGTCGTCGTCGGCAAGATCGTCGGCGTGTCCCTCGGCGCCTTCCTCACGGGCAACGGCACGCGCCTCTCCATCCGCGCGGGCATGAGCCTCGCGCAGATCGGCGAGTTCTCCTTCATCATCGCCGGGCTCGGCGTCTCGTCGCGCGCGACGGGGGAGTTTCTGTACCCCGTGGCGGTGGCGGTCTCGGCCGTCACCACGCTCACCACCCCGTGGCTCATCGGCGCCTCGGGCCGCGCCGCGAGCTTCGTCGACCGCAAGCTGCCGCGCCCGCTCCAGACCTTCGCGAGCCTCTACGGCAGCTGGATCGAGCGCGTGCGCCACGCCCCCGCCGCGAGCCCCACCGTCGGCCGCTCGCGCCGCATCGCCCGCTACCTCGCCCTCGACACCGCCGCCCTCGCGGCGATCCTCCTCGGCGCCGCGCTGCTCGAGGACCGCGCCACCGCCGCGCTCGAGCGCCGCCTCGGCCTCTCCGCGCGCGCCGCCCACTTCGCGTACCTCGCGGCCGCGGTGCTCCTCTGCGCGGTCTTCGCGGCGGCCATCTTCCGCGTGGCGCGGCGCCTCGGGGTCGCCCTCGCCGAGGCCGCGCTGCCCCGCACCCCCGGCGTCGACCTCGCCGTCGCGCCCCGCCGCGCGCTCGTCGTCACCCTCCAGATCGCGCTCACGCTGCTCGCGGGCGCGCCGCTGGTCGCGCTCTCGCAGCCCTTCCTCCCGGGCGCGCAGGCGGCGCTGGTGCTCGGCCTCGTCGTCGCCACGCTGCTGCGCACCTTCTGGCGCGACGCCAACGAGCTCAACGCGCACGTGCGCGCCGTCTCGCAGACCCTGCTCGAAGGCTTCGCCACGCTGACCCACGACGCCGCCACGGCGCCCGCCGACGCCTCGCTCGACGAGCTCGGGCGCATGCTCCCGGGCATGGGCGCGCTCGCGCGCATCGCGCTGCCCGACCACAGCGTCGCGGTCGGCCGCACCCTCGCCGAGCTCGACCTGCGCGGCCGCACCGGCGCCTCGGTGCTGGCCATCACCGACGGCGCCCGCGGGGTCACCATCCCGACGGCCCTGCAGCGCCTCGCGGCCGGCGACGTGCTCGCGCTCTCGGGCAGCGTGGAGGCCGTCGCCGCGGCGAGCGCGCTGCTGCTGAGCCGCGGCTCACCCGACGACGCCGCCGAGGAGTAGGCGGGCCCCGCGAGAGAAAAAACCGCAAGGGTCGCAAGGGCGGAGCGAGGACCGGATCGGGTTGGATGAGATGGAGTGGGCGGTCACGGATTCCGATCCATCACCACCGGTCTCATCCCCGCTTGTCCCTTGCGACCCTTGCGCCCTTGCGGTTTTCTCCCGCGGCGCTCCCGAACCGGTCGGAGTCCCCAGTGGAACGGACTAGCGGCCGCCCGCGAGCAGGAAGGCCGACGCGCCGACGCTCACCACGATGAGCACCGCGATGGTGATCATGATCCAGGCGGGCTGGCCGAGGATCGTCGACGAGGGGGGCCGCGCGGGCAGCGACTCGGTCTCGCGCGGCGGTGCGCCCATGGCGAAGGCCGTGTGCATCGGCGGCAGCACCAGCGGGTCGGGCATCGACGGTCGCAGCGCGGGCATCGCCTGGGCGGCGTTGCCGTAGGGGAGGTGCGCGCCGGCCATCATGGCCTCGATGGGCACGGCCATCGTGGGCTCGACCGGCGGGGCCGACGGCGTCGACGAGCCCGCGAAGGGGTCGCCCGCGAAGGAGCCGCCCGCGAAGGGATCACCCGCGGCCTCGATGGCCGCCGCCGCCGAGATGAAGCCGTTGGGCGCCAGCGTGGCGGGGCGCGCCTGGGCCATCTGGTTGGTGGCGCGCAGGTCGGGGTTGCGCGAAGGGTCGTTGCGCGGGGCCACCGGGTTGAAGCCGCCGGCGGTGCGCACGGGCGCCTTGAGCGTGGCCATCGCCTCGGGCGGCGGCTTGCGGCGGGCGTACGCGTCGAGCTGCGCGAAGGCCTCGGCCGTGTCGATGGCGCGGGTGGTGTTGGCGGCGTCGGGCGGGGGCACGTCGTCGAAGGGGGCTGGGGGCTCGGTGCCGCCGCCGAGGCCCTGCGACATCACCTGCGTGCCGACGGACGGGTCGAGGTCGGAGCCCCCGTCGAAGGACTCGCCGAAGAGCGACGCGGCGGGGTGCGGCGCCCCGAGCTGGCCGTAGGTCGCCGGGTCGAGCGAGGCGAGGTCGAGCGCCATGGTGCTGTCCTGCTGCACCTTCGCGTCGGCCGCGGCGCGCACGAAGGCCCCGTGGCGCGCGACGTCGGTCAGCGCGGTCGGCCCGGCGACGGGGCGGGCGCTCGGCGGCACGAAGGTCGCCATCTCCGGCGCCGTCGGGGCGTAGTGCACCGGCGGCGCGTACGCGGGCATCGACGGTCGCGACGGCATCGGGTCGGGCATCGACGGCCGCGACGGCATCGGGTCG
>JAQBQI010000853.1 GCA_028287085.1 Myxococcaceae bacterium | reverse complement strand
GCGGCGCGGCGCTACCCCGTCGCGCTCGCGGGCGCGTCGGGCCTGCTCGGCCTCGCGGGCGTGGCCCTCGCCGTGGTGGCCATCGCGCGCGACCCGCTCGACTACAACTTCCGCAACCTCGCCTCGGTGCGCCCGGAGACCGAGCGCGCGAGCCGGCTCAACGGCCTCGCGGGTGACATCGTGGGCCGCACCGGCTCGGGCAGCGCCATCGCGGTGCTGGTCGACCGCCGCGACGACGTCGCCGCGCTCAAGGCCTCGCTCGACGACCGGCGCGACCGCCACGGCGCGCCCTACGGTCCGGTGCGCACGCTCGACGACCTGCTGCCCGCCGACCAGGCGGCGAAGCTCGCGGTGGTGGCCGACCTGCGGGCGCTGATGCTCGAGGCCCGCGAGCACGCCTCGCCCGCGACGCGGCGCGACCTCGACGCGTACCTGCCGCCCGCCGACCTGCGGCCGCTCGGCGACGCCGACCTGCCCGCCTCGGTGGCCTCGCTCTACACCGAGCGCGACGGCACCCGGGGGCGGCTGCTCTTCGTCGAGGAGAAGCCCGGCGCGTCCATCTGGGACGGGCGCTACCTCGTGGCGTGGTCCGACGCGATCCGCCGCGCGCCGGCGCCGGGCGGTCGGCGGCCGCACGTCGTGGGCAACGCGCCGGTGTACGCGGACATGATCGAGGCCATCTGGCGCGACGGCCCGCGCGCGGTGCTGGCGTCGCTGCTGGCGACGGTGGCGCTGGTGCTGGCGTCGTTCCGCCGCGGGCGCTACCGCGCGCTCACGCTGCTCGGGCTGCTCACGGGCATCGCGTGGATGGCGGGCGCCCTCACGCTGCTGCGCATCCGGCTCAACTTCCTGAACTTCGTGGCGCTGCCGATCACCTTCGGCATCGGCGTCGACTACGCGGTCAACGTGATGCGCCGCTACGCGCAGGAGGTCGAGGCCGGCGGCGGCGACCCCATCGAGGCCGCGGTGCAGGAGACCGGCGGCGCCATCGTGGTGTGCTCGCTCACGACGATCTTCGGGTACAGCTCGCTGCTCACGAGCGCCAACCGCGCGCTCAACAGCTTCGGCCTCGCGGCGGTGATCGGCGAGGTGGCCTGCGTGCTGGCCGCGGTGGTCGGCCTCTCGGCGGTGCTGGTGCTGCTCGAGCGGCGGGAGCAGCGCGCGGCGCGGTCGCCGGGGTAGCATCCCCCCCGACGCCGTCGGCAACGGGTTGCCGACCCCCGGCCACGGAACTCGCCCTCGGCGCTAGACCGGCGCGGTGACGCCCGAAGCCCGCGCCCGCCTCATCGAGCTCCCCGACGCCCTGCGCGCGTGGGCCCGCGAGAGCGTCACGGCGCGGCTGCACCTGTCGGCGCACGTCAACGCGGGCCTCCCCCTCGGGCACGCGCTCGCGGCCCTCGCCGCCGCGCTGGGCGAGCACGGCGCCGACGAGGTGCGGCGGCGGCTGACGGAGGGCAAGCGCACCGAGAAGTTCCGCCCCTTCTGCTCGGCCGAGCTGGGCGGCGGCCTGCGCTGCCGCGCGCTCACCACCACCCTGGTGCACCTGGCGCGGGGCGGGGCGGTCGAGCGCTGCGACGACTGCGCGCGGGCCCACGAGCGCGAGCACACGGGCCGCGCCCTGCGCCGCCTCGCGGGGCGGTAGTACCTACCCCCCCCCGGCGCTCAGCGCCGGCGGTCGGCCAGCACCCGGTCGACGTGCAGGAGCACGTCCGAGGTCGCGTAGGGCTTGATGAAGTACCCGGCGACGTTGGCGAAGCGGTGGCCGTGGTCGAAGTCCTCGCGCGAGCCCTTGGCGGTGAAGATGATCACCGGGATGTGGCAGAGCGCGGGGTCGGCGGAGAGCGCGCGGCAGATCTCCCAGCCGTCGATGCCCGGGAGCATCACGTCGAGCAGCACGAGGTCGGGGCGGTGCTCGCGCGCGGCGGCGAGGCCGGCGCGGCCGTCGTAGGCGGCCAGCGGGCGGTAGCCGGCGCGGCCGAGGTTGTACTGGAGCAGGTCGTTGATCTCCTCCTGGTCCTCGACCACGAGGATCGTCGCGGGTGTGTGCGTCACGGGGCTCCCTCTTCGCTGGCGGGCCGGGGCTCGGGGGGCGCGAGCGGCGCCGGCTCGGCGCCGGGCAGCTCGATGGTGAACGTGGTGCCCCCGCCGGGCGCGCTGTCGACGCGGATGTGCCCGCCGTGGGCCTCGACGATCTGGCGCACGATGGCGAGCCCGAGGCCGGTGCCGCCGGCCTGCGGCGAGCGGGCGGTCTCGACGCGGTAGAAGCGCTCGAAGAGGTGGGGCAGGTGCTCGGCGGGGACGCCCCGGCCGGTGTCCGCGACGGTGACCTCGACGCGGCCCCGGGCGGCGACCGCGTCGAGGCGCACCGAGCCGCCGCGGGGCGTGTAGCGGAGCGCGTTGTCGACGAGGTTCATGAACACCTGCACGAGGCGGTCGCGGTCGCCGCGCACGGCGAGGCGAGGGTCGGAGACGGAGGTCTCGACCGCGACCCCGAGCTCGGCGGCGCGGGCGGCGTGGGTGAGGGCGACCTCGTCGAGCAGCTCGCCGAGGGCGAGCGGGGCCAGCGAGGGGACGTAGTTGCCGCTCTCGATGTGCGCGAGGTCGAGCAGCTGCGTGACCATGCGCGCGAGCCGGTCGGTCTGCGTGAGGATGCGCGGGAGGTACCGCTCCCGCAGCCCGGGGTCGCCGTCGCCGTACTGGAGGATCGTCTCGGCCATGCTGCGGATGGCGGTGAGGGGCGTGCGGAGCTCGTGGGAGACGTCCGAGACGTAGCGCCGGCGCAGGCCCTCGAGCAGCTCGAGGCGCGAGGTCATGCGGTTGAGGGTCGCCGCGAGCTCGGAGATCTCCGCGGGCCCGCCGACCGCGACGCGGTGGGAGAGGTCGCCCGAGGCGATGCGGTGCGCGTCGGCCTGGAGGCGCTCGACCGGGCGCACGATGGTGCGCGCGAAGACCAGGGTGAGGGCGACGATGACCGCGGCGTAGAGGGCCACCACGAGCAGCAGCGTCGAGCGCAGGCGGGCGACGCGCTGCTGGATGGCGGTGAGCGTCTGGGCGACGCGCACGACGCCGGTGATCCGACCCTCGTGCCAGGCGGGCGCGTTCGCGTACAGGGTGTCTTCGTAGGCGAAGTTGGGCGAGCGCCAGGCGGTGGCGTTGCCGCGGCCCGAGAGGGCGTCGCGCATCCCCGGGCGCCGCGCGTCGTCGATGGGCGCGCCGACGCCCTCGCCCACCGACGAGGCGCGCACGATGCCCCGGGCGTCGGCGATGGTGACGCGCGACGCCGAGCGGCGCTGCCAGTGGCCGGCGACGTACTCGGGCCCGTAGGTGCGCGCCGCGTCGGGGGGCGGCGACCCCGCGGCGAGGGCGGGGGCGACGAGGTCGGCCATGAGGCGGGCCTGCGCGGTGACGTCGGCCCCGAGCTGTTGGCGGTAGAAGCGCCAGAGCACCGAGCTCGCCACGAGCACGAACACGAGCAGCGGCAGCCCGACGATGAGCAGGCTGCCCGCGATGAGGCGTCGGCGGATCGAGCGCATGGGGCCGGGCATCGAGGGGGGTGACCGCTCGGGGGGCGGCGCCCGCGCTGCGTTGGGTGGGGGGGCCCGACCGTCAAGGGCGCGCGGGCAGCACGCCGAGCGCGAGCAGGTAGGTCGCGGCCGGCGTCATGGGCGCGCTGACGCACGCGACGTAGGCCCCGGCGCGGAGGTCGCGCAGCACGCCGAGCGCCTCGGGCCGGAGCCTCGCGCTGTTGGCGAGCGCTCCGCCGCCGCCCTCGCCCCGCGGCAGCCAGCGGCCGATCTCCGCGCCCGCGGGGTCGAAGAGGCACACCGTCAGGCCGGCGGGGGCGAGCTCGAGGTAGAGCGAGGCCCCGCCGACGACCGACACCGCGAAGCAGTCGCGCGGGTCGGCCGCCGAGAGCGCGCCCCGGAACAGCGTCGGCCGCGCGATCGGAGCGCCGGGCGCGGACGGCGAGTCGTTGGGCTCGGCCTCGGGCGCGGACGG
>JAQBQI010000850.1 GCA_028287085.1 Myxococcaceae bacterium | reverse complement strand
GCCCAGTCCGCGCGCGCCGCGCGGCCGGGCGTGGCCGCGACGATGGGCGCGATCGCCGACGACGAGGTGCGCCACGCGTCGCTCGCCTGGGGGGTGGCCGCGTGGCTCGAACCGCGGCTCTCCGAGGCCGAGCGGGCCGCCGTGCGCGAGGCCCGCGAGGGCGCCCGCGCTGCGCTCGAAGCCCGCGTCGCGCGCGGGTACGACGCGGGTCTCGCGGAGGCGCTGGGGCTGCCCCCGCCGGGGCTCGCCGCGCGCCTCGTCGCGTCGCTACACGCCGCGCTCGCGTAGCGCGGGGCTGACGGACGGCTTCAGCCCGACGGCACGGGCCCTCAGGCGTGCCGGAGCATGAAGTAGAAGATGTCGTAGAGCGCGTGGGTCCACGCGGCGATGGCGAAGCCGCGGGCGCGGTAGATGAGCGCGAAGGCCACCCCGCACAGCAGCCGGAACACGAAGCTCGACACGGTGAACGCGTCGCCGAGCGGCGGCAGGTAGTGCACCGCGGAGAAGAGCACCGAGGAGAGGGTGAGCGCGACGAGCCACCCGACCCACGGGCGCATGCGGCGCGAGAGCAGGTAGCCGAGGCCCGCGAAGAGGCCCATGCGGAAGACGAGCTCCTCGTGGAGGCCGGCGCCGCACGAGGCGATGATCTGCGCGGGGAGGCCCTCCTGGTCGAGCACGCCGAGTCCGAAGGTGCGCACGATCGAGCCGATGAGCGACGCCACGATGAGGGCGTAGAGGGCGCTCTCCAGAATGACGGGAACGAAGAGCCGCGGGTGCAGGCTCGACTGCTTGCGCGCGCGCAGGATGAGCAGCCCGAGCAGCACGGTGACGCCCGAGGCGATGGCCGTGTAGGCCATGATGTCGCCGTGCACGAGCGCCAGGATGGTGCCCGTGAGGAAGTCCATGCCGTTACCGACCCAGGTAAAGCCGGTGCGGCTGTGCCGCATCTGGGTGAGCACCCCGAGGTGGTAGATGGCGAAGAGCGGCAGCACGAGGAAGAGGTTGGTCAGCGGGTCGACCCGCCGCTCGAAGTAGCCCACGACGGGTCGCAGCACGGCGGGGGTCTCGCGGACGCGTGGCCGGTCGGGCATCGGTCGCGAGCGTGCCACGGGCGTCGCGGGGGCGCGAGGCGTTGATGGGGCGCGCCGTGATGGCGTAGGGTGCGCCCACGAACATGCGGTATTTCGTTCAGGCGGGCGGGCGCGAGCACGAGGTGGAGATCGCCACGCGACCCGACGGCAGCGTCGCGGCGAGCGTCGGGGGCAGGGCCGTCGCGCTCGACGTGGTGGCCTTCTCCGAGCGCGAGCTCTCGGTGCGCGTCGGGGCGCGCGTGCTCGACCTGACCATCGAAGGCAACGCCCCCGAGCTCGGGGTCATCGCCTCCGGCACGCGCACCTACGTGCAGGTCGAGAGCGAGCGCAGCCGCGTGGCGGGGCGCGCGAAGGGCGGCGGCGGGGCGGTCAAGAGCCGCGACCTGCGGGCGCCGATGCCGGGCCGCGTGATCAAGGTCTTCGTCAACGAGGGCGACGAGGTCGCGGCGGGTCAGCCGTTGGTCATCGTCGAGGCGATGAAGATGGAGAACGAGGTGAAGGCGAAGGGCCCCGGCGTCGTGGCGAAGGTGCACGCGCAGGTGGGCGCGACCGTCGAGGCCAACGCCCTGCTCGTCAGCTTCACGTGATGCCGAACTCCTTGATCTTGTAGAGCAGCGCGCGGTGCGAGATCTCGAGGAGCTCGGCCGCCCGGGTGCGGTTGCCCTTGGTCTTCTCGAGCGCGCGCCGGATGAGGATCTCCTCGATCGTGCGCGTGGTCTTCTTGATGGAGTAGTTGCCCTTCTCCAGCTCGGCGGCGATCGGGTCCGAGGGCTCGCGGATCTTCCCCTCGAAGTCGTGCGGCTGTAGCGCCGTGCCCTCGCAGAGCACCATGGCGCGCTCCATGGCGTGCTCGAGCTCGCGCACGTTGCCGGGCCAGGGGTAGTCGCAGAGCAGGCGCATCGCCTGCGGGTCGACGCCGGTGATCTCGGTGCCGAGGCGCTCGTTGAAGCGGCCGACGAAGTGGTCGACGAGCAGGGGGATGTCCTCCTTGCGCGACCGCAGCGGCGGGATCACCAGCGTCAGCACGTTGAGCCGGAAGAGCAGGTCTTCGCGGAAGCGGTTGGCCTTCGCCTCCTTGGTGAGGTCGCGCAGCGAGGCGGCCACGACGCGCACGTCGATCTTGCGGTCGGTGTTCTCGCCGACGCGCCGGACGGTGCCCTCCTGCAGGGTGCGCAGCAGCTTCACCTGGAGCCCGAGCGGCAGGTCGCCGATCTCGTCGAGGAAGAGGGTGCCGCCGTCGGCCTCCTCGAAGAGCCCGCGCTTGTCGACGTTGGCGTCGGTGAACGCGCCCTTCTTGTGCCCGAAGAGCTCGCTCTCGATGAGGTTCTCGTGGAAGTTGCCGCAGTTCACGGCGATGAAGGGCTTGGCCGAGCGCGGCGAGCGCAGGTGCAGCGAGCGGGCGACGAGCTCCTTGCCCACGCCCGTCTCGCCGTTGATGAGCACCGTCGTCTTGAAGGTCGCGACCCGCGCGATGGTCGCGAACATCGCCTTCATCGGCTCGCTGCGCGCGACGATCTGGTCGAACTTGTGGTCGCGCGCGACGGCCGCCCGCAGCTCGCGGTTCTCGCGGCGCAGGGCCTCGCGCTCCTGGGCCTTGCGCAGCATGAAGGCGAGGTCGCTCGGGGCGAAGGGCTTGGTGAGGTAGTCCTGCGCGCCGGCCTTGATGGCCGCGAGCGCGTCCTCGTTGGAGCCGTACGCGCTCATCACCAGCACGGCCGTCGCGGGCCAGCGGCGCCGCAGCTCGAGCAATAGCTCCAGGCCCGAGCGGCCGCCCGGCATGCGCACGTCGGTGACGACGTACTCCGCCGGGTCCTTCTCCATCGCCGCGATGGCCTCGTCGGCCCCGCCCACCGCCAGCACCTCGTGGCCCTGCTTGCGCAGGTGCGTCTTCAGCGCCAGCCGCAGGCTCTCCTCGTCATCGACCAGCAACACCCGGGTCATCGAACCGTCGCTCCGCAAGGCATCTCGCGAAGGTTTCTGCCCCCGCGCCGAAACAAGCAAGTATGCGTGACACCGCCGGGCGACAATTCGGACAGGGTGGCGCCAACCGCGGTTGCCAACCGCGGGCGCGCCGGGCGCGGGTCGCTCGACGTGACGCGCGTGGCCCCGCGGTTGCTGTAGCTACGGCCACCGGTCACAACGGCGAGTGTGTCTGGGATTGCTGTGGCGCGCGGCTGTCTGTATGGTTCGCGGCTGCGCAGGGTGTCCCCGGATTTCTTCGCTCAAGGAGCAGTGCGTTCCATGTCCCATTCCATTCGTCTTCGCGGTGCGATGCGCAGCGGCGTGGCCGTCGCGATGCTGGGCCTCCTCGGTCAGGGCTGTCTCGACCGACCGGTCGCCGCGCCCGACACGCGGCTGCAGTCGGGCGTGAGCCTGGCGATCCAGAACAACGCGGTCGACTCGGTCGACATCCTGTTCGAGATCGACAACTCGAACTCGATGGCGGCCAACCAGGCCTCGCTGGCGCGCAACTTCCGCACGCTCATCGACCAGCTGGTGTCGCCCCCCGACGCCAACATGGACATGGTGCCGGACTACCCCCCGGTGAAGAGCCTGCACGTGGGCGTCATCTCGTCCGACCTCGGCACGCCGGGTAGCACCGTGCCCTCGTGCGCCAACAGCGACATCGGCGACGACGGGCTGCTCAACCCCGTGCGCAACGGCCTGGCGATCCGCTCGCACCAGCCCTGGTCCTCCGACCGCGACCACGTGCGCCCCGCGCGCTGCATGACCAACGACCCCAACCAGTACCCGAGCTTCCTCACCTTCGAGGCGGCGAGCACCGACCCGGCGGTGTTCCGCGACGACTTCGTCTGCAACGCGTACCTGTCGACCGGCGGCTGCGGCCTCGAGCAGCAGCTCGAGTCGGCCTACCGCGCGCTCGTCGTCCACAACCCGCGCCTGCAGGCGGGCAACCTCGACCCCAACGCGGGCTTCGTGCGCCCCGACGCCGTGCTCGCCATCGTGATCGTGTCGGACGAGGAAGACGGCTCGACCCGCGACTGCCGCTACGCCGAGTCGGGCGTCGCCTGCACCGACGGAATCGGCGTCTTCGACAGCACGAGCGCCGCCTGGGCCAGCACCGACCTCAACCTCCGCTTCTACATGTACGCCCCCGGCTCGGCCCAAGACCCGACCTGGAACCTCGACCGCTACATGAACCCGCGCGCCCCCAACCGCGGCTTCACCTCGCTCAAGCCCAACCGCCCCGAGAACGTGATCTTCGCGGCCATCGCGGGCGTGCCCATCGAGCTGCCGCAGACCGCCAACGGCCAGACCGACTACGCCGCGCTGCTCGGCACCATGGCCGACGGCTCCGACGGCTTCACGGGCATGTCGGCCGAGGGCCCCGTCTCGATGCGCCAGCGCAACATGGACCCGTCGTGCTCGACCCGCGTCGTGCCCGCCTGCCGCCGCCAGGGCACCACGTACAACCCCGCGATGCCCGCCTGCGACACGATGGTGCAGTACTTCGCGCTGCCGTCGCGCCGCATCGTCGAGGTCGCCCGGCGCTTCCAGGCGACCTACAACAACGGCTCGATCAGCTCGATCTGCCAGACCGACTACACCTCGGCGCTGCAGCAGATCGTGCAGCGCATCCAGCAGCGCCTCTCGGGCCGCTGCCTGCCGCGCGTGCTGGCCACGAACCCCCCCACCTGCTGCGACGCCTCCGGCCGCCCGCTCGGCTGCTCGACGGGCCCCAACTGCGACCCCCGCACCGACGCCGGCGCCGCCGCCATCAGCGTGGGCTGCGAGGTGCGCGAGAAGCTCCCCAGCACGGTCGACGTCGCCACGTGGTGCACCGCGGCCCACGGCCGCCGCCGCGCGACGGGCACCGCCGCCACCGAGGGCGGCCGCCCGGTCTGCCTCGTGAGCCAGGTGGCCGTCATCCCCGGCATGCCCGCCCCCGGCGGCGCGCACGGGTTCTACTACGACACCACCGTCGACCCGGCGAACCCCAACTGCTCGCAGCGCATCTCGTTCACCGACGGCGACTCCGTGCCGACCGGCGCCGAGGCGACCATCGAGTGCGTGCAGTCGGACAACACCAGCACCTCGGCCGCCGCCGACGCCGGCCGCTAACTCCCTTCCCCTCCCCCGCCGACGGCTGCGCTACGGTGCGCGGCCATGTCGGACGACTCCCCCACCCGATACATCGAGACCCGCCACGGCGCCCGCGTCGCGTACACCGTCATGGGCCGCGGCGAGCGCACCCTGCTGCTCGCCAACGGCCTCGGCGGCCGGCTCTACACCTGGCAGCCGCTCGTCGACGCCTTCAAAGACGACTACCGCATCATCACCTGGGACTACCGCGGGCTCTTCGACTCGACCCCGCCCACGCGCCGCGCCCACCTGAGCATCGCCGACCACGCCGAGGACGCCCTCGCCGTGCTCGACGCCGAGGGGGTCGACCGCGCCGTGCTCTGCGGCTGGAGCATGGGCGTGCAGGTCAGCCTCGAGGCGGCGTCGATGTACCCCGAGCGCGTCGCCGGCATGCTGCTCATGAACGGCACGTACGGCCACGTCTTCTCGTCGGGCTTACAACCCTTCGTAAGGTTCCCCTTTGCGGGCGCGTGGCTCAACGCGGTGGTCGAGACCGTCGCCGACCGGCCGGGCCTCGCGCGCGCCATCGAGTACGCCGCCCCGCGCGGGGTGATGCCCGCCGCGGCCCTCTTCTGGCTCATCTCGCGCGCCCGCCCCGCGCAGATGTCCGCGGTGATGGAGCGCTACCTGCGCGAGGTCTTCGACCCGCGCACCTTCCCCAACTACCTCCGGCTCTTCCAGGAGCTCGACGCCCACTCGGTGCTGCACCACCTGCGCGACATCCACGTGCCCGCGCTCGTGGTCTCCGGCGCGTGGGACTGGCTCACCCCGCCGTACCAGTCCCACGTCATCGCGCGGCGCCTCCCCGACGCCGAGGCGATCCACCTCCGGAGGGCCTCGCACTTCGTCCTCCTCGAGCGCCCGGAGGTGGTCATTCCCGCGGTGAAACGCTTCCTGAACCAGCGCGCGCGCTGGTGACAGGCTATGTCCACCCTACCCTTGTGCGCGTGCGCGCGAAGGGCGAGGTTGGACCCATGGACAGCACGACGACGGCGGGTTGGTTCGAGGGCTTCAGCGGCGCCGTGCGCGCGAAGGCGGAGGCCCTCTGCGGGCGCGACGGGGTCTTCGACGCGCGCCGCGCGGGGCGCTCGCTGCGGGCCTGCTGCGAAGGCGGCGAGCGGCCGTCGTACCCCGTCGAGGTGACCCTCTCCGCCGACGGCGCGCGCGTGGCGACGGCGCGCTGCGGCTGCGCGGCCGGCGCCACCGGGCGGTGCAAGCACGTCGCGGCGGTGCTGCTGACCTGGGCGGCGCGGCCGTGGTCGTTCCACGACGCGAGCGGCGTCGGCGCGGCGCTGCGGCGGCGGTCGACCGAGTCGCTCGCGGCGCTGGTCGAGGAGATGATCGCGCTGGCCCCGTGGCTCGAGCGCGCGGCGCTGCCGATGGCGCACAGCGGCGAGCGGGCGCGGTCGGCGA
>JAQBQI010000848.1 GCA_028287085.1 Myxococcaceae bacterium | reverse complement strand
TGGCCCCGCCCGCGCCCATCGTGGCCCCGCCCGCGCCCATCGTGGCCCCGCCCGCGCCCATCGTGGCCCCGCCCACGCCCGTCGTGGCTCCGCCCACACCCGCCGTCGCACCGCGCGTCGTCCGCCGCGCTCCGATCGTGACGCCGCCCCACCTCCGCCGCGCGCCACCCTCCACCTCCCACGACTTCGATCGGGGCTACGAATGAACCTCCGCGCCACCCTCCTCGCCGCCGTCGCGCTCACGCCCGCGCTCGCCTTCGCGCAGCCCGCGGCCCCCGACGCGCAGGCCCGCGCCGCCTTCGACCGCGGCATCGCCGACGTCGACGCCGGCCGCTTCGCCAACGCCGTCGCCGCCTTCGAGGAGTCGTACCGGCTCCGACCCGCCGCGGTGGTGCTCTACAACCTCGCCTCGGCCTACTCGCGCCTCGGCCGCCACCAACAGGCCATCGCCACCTACGAGCGCTACCTCGCCGAGGGCGGCGCCCGCCTCCCTGCCGACCGCGTGCAGTCGGTGCGAACCCGTATCGCCGAGCTCCGCCGCGACCTGCCCGTCGTCGTGCTGCGGGTGCGCCCCGCGCCCTTCGCCCTCACCGTCGACGGCCGCCCGCAGACCGTCACGGGCGACGAGGTCGCGCTCGATCCGGGCAGCCACCTGCTCGTGGCGACGGCGCCGTCGCGCGCGCCGCAGCAGCGCGAGGTGCAGCTCGCCCCGGGCGCGCGCGTCACCTGGGACGTCGAGCTCGTCGCCGAGGCGAGCGCCCCCGCAACGCCAGTGGTCGCCGCCGCGCCCGTCGAGGTCTCCGCGCCCGCGGTAACGCCGCACCCGCGCCGGGAGCCCATGCCCGCGACGGCCGCACCGACGATCACGTCGCGTTGGTGGTTCTGGACGGGCATCGGCGTCGTGGTGGCGGGCGGCACGCTCGCGGTGCTCGGCGCGTCGGGCGCGTTTGACACCGTCCAGGGCCCCGTCGGGGGAACGGCCTACGACGTGTCCGCGATCCGTTGGTAGCAGCGGGCGCCCGCTGGCACTGACCGGTCAAATCCAGTCTTCCGCGCACTGACCGTCCGCACCCCTCGTGGTCACGGCTCGGTTGTTCGACCTGGAGCCGCGCGCGGGTGGCGGCGTCGAGGCTCGCCCGCACCTCGCGGTGCCGCCCGAGCGATGGGAGCAGGCTCTGCGTGCGCGACGGCAGCGCACCAACGCTCTCTCGCACGTCACCTCCGACGCGGAATTGCACCACGAGACCGCGTGAAAGAAGGCGTCGATCCGGTCCATCAGCGACGGCTTCGGGCGGCCCGACTTCGGCATCGAAGCCAGCGCCCCGGCGCTTGGGGCTCCATCAGCTTCCACCCCGTCAGGGCCTACACGCAGACGGCCAGGGGCGAGCGGATGCGCGCGTCGTTCTGCACGAAGGGCGGGCGCACCGCCAACGGGCCCTCGAGCAGGGCCTCCTCGAGGATCACCTCCCGCGCGGCCGCGACCAGCGGCATCGTGGGCTCCCAGGGGCTGCACGCCCGCCTTCGTCGCATGACCGACCGCGAGCCGGAGCAGGCGATCGCGCGGCTCGAGGCCGACGCGGCGCGCGGGCGGGTCGTGGTCTACCTGCCGGCGAAGGATGTGGAGACGGGGGAGTGCTCGCCGCGCGAACGGGTGCCGCGGGCACTCGGGAGCGTCTCGCGGTAACACGCCGCGACGGCCGCGAGGCGTTGTGTGCCCATCGGAGCCTTCCTGCGGAGTGCCATGGCATTTCACCCTGTGGGATCCGGCGCCCCGGTCAACGCGCCAGGCACGCCCCGATGTTGAGCCCGAAGTCGTCGCGGATCGAGAGGTCGCCGTCGTGGACGCAGCGGGTGCCGCGGCCGCGGCAGTCGGCGTCGGCGTAGCACCAGGGCGCGCAGAATGACCCCCGGGTCGAGCGCACGCACACGGCCTGCTGGGCGAGTTGTTCCGGGCAATCGTCGGCACCCGCGCAGCCGCGCCGCGTGCACATCGCGCCGGTGTCCGGCTCGACGGAACACGCGAGGCCCGACCCGCATGCCTGCCCCTCCAGTGAGCACGCCCCGTACGCGCGGGGCAGGGGCGCGCAGACCCTCGCCGCGCCGACCCCCGCGGGCACGCAGCGCTCCACCGGAGCGCAGTCCGCGTCGGACCCGCACGCGGCGTGGCAGAGGCCCGCGCCGGGCGCCCCCGCGCAGCGCGCCGGGCGGGGCAACCCGGCGCAGTCGGCGTCGGCATCGCAGCGCCGCGTGCAGAGGCTCTCCCCCTGGGCGGGCCCGAGGTTCGACGGGAGGCACGAGGTTTCGTCGGCGCAGGGGAGCGTCCACGCGGCGCAGGGCGTGAGCGCCGCGAGGGAGGGCGCGGGCGAGAGCGGCTCCCCGCAGCTCGTGTCCTCGAAGATGTAGAAGCGTTCGCACGACGAGTTCCAGCCGCAGCCGGGGCCCGGCAGCGCCACGACGAGGAAGCCCACGAGGGTGAGCGGCGTGCGTGGAACGAGCATGGGCCTCCCGCGTCAGGGCTCCCGCCCGGCGCTCGCCCACGCTACGACGAACCCGGCGATCACGGGACGGGTCTGCGGAACTTCCTTCGGATGTTCCGCGGCGTGCACAAGCGCCACCTCGGCCAGGACGTCGCCTTCGACCAGGGCTTGCACAACGTCAACGACGCCGTGCTGCAGTTCCTCGGCGCCCTGCTCGGGCCCATCACCTCAACGGGCGCATGAGCCAGTTGTCCTATCCCCCACGCCGACGACCGTCACGGTCGCGGTGATGTTGATGTCGTGCGTGCCGTTGTCGGCGAGCACGAGCACGACCACGGCCGGGGGCGAGGCGATCTCCAGCACGTCGCGCAGCGCCTCCACGCCGACGTCTTCGACCATCCCCAGGAGCACCACCGCGGTCGGTCCAGTCGCCGTCGCCGGTGAGCGCCTGGTCGGCCGCGCCGTCGGCAGGGAGCCCGCGGGCCGGCTTCTCACCGACGACCACTTCCGTGCCGACGGCGATCATCGGCGCCCCCGGCGATCCGCACGACGGTACCACTCGCGCTGGTGAGCGTGAGTCGCAGCGTGGCGATGGGCTCGCACGTGCCGTTGACCGCGGTGGTGGCGCCGGGCGCGAGAGGGATGTCGGTGGCGACCGTCGTCGGGCCGTCGCCGATCTCGTCGGTACCCAGCGGGAAGCGCTCGACGGTGAGCGCGGTGACGTCGTTCGTGGGCCCGGTGTTCTTGATCGCGAAGCACCAGTCGCCCGCGCCGCTCACGGCGATGGCGACGGGGGTCGCGACGCCGGCCGGGAGGGTGATCGTGTCTGCGAAGACGGAGAGTAAGTTGCTCGGCGGGGGACAAGGCTCCGGTGCGGCCGGCGGGCGCCACGTGGATGGTCAGGGGTGGCGGGGCCGGGGTAGCGTTGCGGGGATGAGTCAGCCGCCGGGACGAGGAGGCCGCAGTGGCCCGAAGCGAGGTCGCCGGAGATGGGGCTCGCCACCAACTCGAAGGCGTTGGTGCTGCGGCTCGCCCCCATGGGCAGCTGCTGCGTTGCGTCCACACTCGCGGGCGCGCTTGGCGAGCGGCGAGGCGACGCGCCCTCCGCGCGCTGCCGTCGACAGCCCCGTTCGACCTCGGGACGACCGACATGGGTCCGGAGCAGGAGATCATGACCGAGTTCCGCGCGTCCTGCTCCGACGCGGGCGACGACTGCCCCCCCTGGTACCGGTTCCACGGCAGCGTCCGGGTACGTCGGTTCCGCGATGGTCATCGATCCGTGCGCGACGACATGATGGTCTTTCGTCGCGACCCGCCGGGCATCGAACTCGCGACGGGACTCTGCACGCCCATCGCGGTCGCGGCGCCGTCGCACAGTTCGTGCGGATCTACGGGTTCTCGGGCGAGCTCTTCGCGCACAACGTCGGCGGGTCCTGCATGAGCGCGACCGAAGACGCGGCGCCCCAGCCGCTCCCCCTCGTCGTGCACGACGGGCAGTGGACGATCGCCGCGACGCTCTCGGACGCGGCGAGCCGAGCGAACTACGCCGCGACGCTCGACCAGATCTTGTCGACCGGACAGGGGCCGCATTCCGCGGTTGGCGAGGCCAGCGACACCCTTGCGATTCGATATCACCGGTGCGATCGGGACACGCTCGCCGCGATCTGGGACGACCGGCCGCCCACCTGGCGGAACCTCGCCGGCGCGTTCTTTCACGTCGGGTTCCGTCGGATCAACTGCACGCCCCGGCGCGGCGTCGTGACCATCGACCGCGACTTCGCGTGCCGCGAGATCGCGAACGGCGCCCAACCTGCATGACCCTTCCGATACCGGCGAATTGATCGATGCGAACCATCACTGAGCGTCTTGCTGCCACCGCGATTCTCGCCTCCCTCGTCGGGTGCGAGCAGCCCCGCACCGAGCTCGTGGTGCGCGTCGAGACCGACCTCCCTTGGGGCGTCGGCCAGGCCGTCCAGTCGGTGCGGCTCATCGTCAACCGGTCCGGGTTTCTCGACGACCGCGTGACGCCGCTCGAGGCCGGCCGCGTCGAGCTCCCGCTGTTCGTGGGCGTCACGCCGGTAGCCCACTACGACGGGCACGTGTTCCTCGCGGCGCTGGCCTGCGCCGCCGTGAGCGGTTGCGACGAGTCCTCGGCGCTCGTGGTGCAGCGGGCCGAGGTGCCCTTCGTCGCGGGCCGGACGCTAGTGGTGCCGATCCTCCTCGCGCGCGCCTGCGTCCCGGGCCGGTGCGCGCGCGACCAGCGATGCACGGCCGCCGGGCTGTGCGAGTCGTCGTACCTCGCGCCGGAGACGCTCCGTCCCTACGGGGCACCCGACGTCGACGCCGGCGGTCGAGTCGACGTCGCGGCGGCGACCGACGGGGGAGCGATAGACGCCAGTGCCGACGTCGGCTGCCAGAACTCGCTCTGCGGGGTGGGCGAGCGCTGCGAGGGTGGGGCGTGCGTGGCGGTGGACGGCGGTGCCGACGCGACGGCGGACTCGGGGACGCGCCCCGATGTGTGGCGACTCGCTCGGGCCTACGAAGCGTGCGCGCCGATCGGCTCTAACTGCGGCGGCGGGCTGACGTGCACCGCGCTGACCGCGGGGGCGACGCGCGGAGTGTGCTCGCTGCGATGCGATCCAGACCTCGGCGTTCGCGGAACGTGCCCCATCGCCTGTCGCAACGCTGATCCCACTTGCACGATCGGCAATGAGTTTTGCGGTAGGGACAACAGCGGCGCGGGGACATGCGTCCGTGGGTGTTTCCCGAATTCCGAAGATATGTGTAACGCGGGGGCCGCCTGCGCCACGGTCGACGGCAGTCGCGCGTGTGTACCTCAATGAGCCCTACAGCACGTATCCGTTGACGTAGATCGAGGCCTCGCCGCCGGAGAGATTCACGATGCGGCTGCTCTCCTGGGAGCCCGTCAGCACCGCGTTCGCCGACGCCAGGAGCTCGACGGATGCGGTCGCAGTCTCCACCCGCAATACCGGGTTCGCGGTCCCTCCGGACATGATCTGCACGTCGGCGGTGCCCGCGTTGGCGACGACAGACACCGGCGAGGTCGAGCGACAGATCCGCCGGGTCGCCACCCTGCGTGCCACCTGGGTCTTCTCGGGCAGTGATGCGGGTGCCACGCGGATGATGCTGGCGTCGTCGCTCGGCGCGACGTGCCGCACGCTCGGCCTCGACCCCTGGCGGTACCTGCGCGCGGTCTTCACCGCCATCGCCGAGGGACGCGCCGCCCGGCAGCTCGCCGAGCACTGGACGTTTTGGGCGTGGGCCCGGCAGCCGAACGCTCAAGAGACCCTCGCCGTCGCCAGCTGACTGCGCCACGCACGGCCACGCGGGCGTGAGCGCCCGTCTAGCCTTCCGAGTCGCGCGACTGGCGAAGGTGGGCGTGGACGACGTGCTCACGGGCCGTTTTCCCGCGGAGGGGACGTGCCCCCACTGCGGGCACCGCCCGACCGGCGACGGCGAGGTGACGTCGTGAACCGCCGCGACCTGGCCATCGGCCTGCTCGACGGGTTGAAGATCACGGCGCTCCCGAACGGACGCGTGCGGGTCGAGCCGCAGGGCGTGCTCGCGCACCCCGACATGGACGCGCCCGCCGAGGAGTACCCGTCGCTGCGGGCGCTGCTCGCGGCGCGGTTGAAGCGGGGCGCGCCGTGAGCCGCCCAGCGTGGAACGCGTCCAACGTTCGGAGCAGCCGAGAGCATTGCAGAGATCACGGGGCTTGCGGTGTCACGGAGCTGCTCGTAGCGCCCACGCCAGGGCGTGGTCCGCCGCAAGGTTGCCACCCAGTCTCGCACCTGACGGAGAGAGCTCCGGTCAATCGGTCGATTTCCGAGAGTTGGTTAGGTGTACCCGCGGACGCTTTAAGTCCGCGGGTACACCTAAAACCCCTCCGACGCAACGGGTAAGCATCTCAAATTCGTTCGACGGCTTGAACAGCGGCGAGAAGACTGGGAGAAAGAGACGACGAAGACGGCTGCCGGCACGTAGCACTCGGCAGAAGGTTCGCGCGATTCTCCCACCTCGTACGTCGGGCGTCGGGCGTCGGCCAATATGGCTGGCGGCGCACGGCCAAGTCTACCTACAAGGCAGAAGGAAGTTCAGTGAGCATTTCGGACGTCTTCAAGGAATTCCTCTCCGGCATTGCGGTCGATAACGCAGAGAGCATTTCCCTTCGGTATGGCGAGTTGACGGGGGCAATAAACAAGAACTTCCGAGACACCGAATCAAAGACGACGAATAACTTGCAGGTCGGATCCTACGGCCGGTGGACGGCCATCAAGGGCATCTCGGACCTAGATATGCTTTATATCATGCCCGATGGCCTCTGGGATACGTACAAAAGCGGCGGTCAATATTCACTACTCAAGGAGACTGCCGATGCGATCAAACGTCGATATCCTCGCACAGAGGTGTTCGTGGATCGTCTGGTGGTCCGCGTTTTGTACGCGGATTTCCATGTTGAAGTTCAACCAGTCTTTGAGACGGAAGACGGTAGCTTTTTATACCCAGACACCTATGGCGGCGGAGCGTGGAAGAACACTAACCCGCGCGCCGAGATATCGGCGATGTCTGAGTTTGATGAGCAGAAGAACAAGAACCTTCGCCGCCTCTGCAAGATGGCGCGCGCATGGAAAAATAAGCACGGAGTCGGCATGGGAGGCTTGCTGATCGACACTCTCGCTCATAACTTCCTGAGGTCCACCGCGGCGTACGACGACAAGAGCTTTCTGTACTATGACTTGATGAGCAGAGACTTCTTTAAGTACCTCGCCGATCTGCCATCCCAAGAATATTTTGCTGCACTTGGCAGCGGTCAACGGGTGAGGGTCAAGAAGTCGTTCCGAAAGAAGGCTGCGAGGGCATACGATCTATGCTTGGCCGCTATAGCGGCGGAGAAGGAAGTTGGCCGAAACGACAAATGGAGAAAAGTCTTCGGGAGCCCTTTCCCGCACAGCGCGCGTTCCATCCGTGAAGCCATTGCGAAGGATGCGTCTAATCAAGCGAGGAATACCGAGGAGTTTGTTGAGGATAAATTTCCCGTAGATGTTCGGTACGACGTGACTCTTGAATGCGAGGTTTCGCAGAGCGGATTCAGGCCGCATCTTCTGAGGCAATTCTTAGCAAAGCACATCCCGCTGTCTCCGAACAAGTCTCTGCGCTTCATTGTCGATACACATGATATACCAAAGCCGTTCGATCTCTATTGGAAGGTGCTAAACCGTGGACCCGAGGCTATCCGGCGTGACTGCGTGAGAGGCCAGGTCGAGAAGGATCAAGGCAGTTTGTCGAAAACAGAAACCACGAGTTTTAGGGGCGACCATGTGGTTGAGTGCTACGTCGTCCGCAACGGGACGGTGGTCGCCAAAGACAGGATTCATGTACCGATCCAAACCTAGGAGCGTCTGAGCAATGGACAAGGACAGTCTTCTGAAACTGATTGCGACCACCGGCTACAATGTAGGCTTTGGAGCAAAAGTGCACTTTGCCACCTATGACATCGTGGAAAAGGCGCCCGGCTGGATCGGCCTTATCTCGATGGGATGCGGTATACTTGGGCTGGTTATTGAGACGCTATCTCGCAAGGTTCCCTCTGCGACGCTACTTGTGTTCGGAGTGGTTGGCTTGTATGTATTCTTTTACGATCCGAAGAAGATGGAGTACGAGGCGGCAGGCAGGGAGTTGACGACGATTTACAATAGCCTCAGGGATCTGTACTACTCCGTCAAGAGCGGAGCTCCTGTTGACTCGTCATATTCCAAGTTAAAGGAATTGGAGGCGTCGTACCTGAAGGCGTCGATCAGCAAACAGGTCTTTCTGAGTGACTGGTATGCGCACTATAAGTTCTTCGCGCAGCAACAAATTGACTGGGTGAACGAGCAGAAGAACTTCACGCTGGGAGACAAGGTGCCATTGTCCCTTAGAGTGACGCTTGCGGTGTTCGCTGTCATGATGGCTTTCGTGCTTTATCTCCTGTTCAGGAAGTGAACTCGTGGCCCGTATCGCTACGCGCGATGCGTCGCCCCCCCCTTGCGAACCACCGCAAGGGCACGGCCCGTACTGGCCGCCGCAGCCGTTGTCTCCGCAGACGCGGCCCTTGCGCCGCGGGGTGCACACGCAAGCCCCCACGGAGGTGCAGACGGACGCGCCCGCGCACGGGCCGATGACCCACCGCTCTCCGATTGCCGCGGGCCGATCATCCCCGTGCTGTCGACCCTCTCGCCCGACGCGCTGCCCTTCGGAGCGAACATCTCGGCAACGGTGCCCTCCCGGTCGGTGCGAGGCTACCTCGCAGCGCTGCCGCGAGATGCGGCGCCGCGGTCTTGCCAGGAACTTGGCAGGGCGAGGGATCGCCCGTAGGGTGGGCGCTCAACCATCGTCGTCGCCACGCGACCGCGAGTTTCCATGTCCAGGTTCACGACCTCCGTCGATTCCCTCCGCTCCCACCTTCTCCATCCCCATCGCCAGAGTCGCTGCCCGAGCGGGTACCCGATGCAGTGGCACTGCATCGGCCACGAACTCTACGTCCCGCACTGCGCCGACTTCGGCGGGTTCGGCGAGGAGTTGCCGCTGCCGAGGGAGCACCGCGGTGCGGACTTCACCGCCCCGTTCCGCGACCCGCGCATCTGCCCGCACGACGGGTTCCCTATCGAGCGCGCCGACCTCTACGTCGACCCGATGGTTATCCGCCCGCAGCGCGCCATCGTGGCGTGCCTGTACTGCTGGCGCCAGCGCGCGATCTACTGACCCGGAACTGTCATGCCCACTGAATCCCCCGGGATGCGGGCTTTTGACGCGCCCCCGGTTCCATCCGCGGTGACGTCACGGGCGTGGGAGCCGACGTAACAGGATGCGCGGGGCACCGTCGCCCCAGCGGGCACTTCCGGATCACCGCCCGCCTGTTCCGAATCTCCCCGCGCCGTTCCCAAAGTCAGGCCGCCGGGCGGCATTGGGAACAAAGCCGCGCCGCAGCTCCAGGTGGTTGGGACTGTGATTCTCCGGCTGGCACAACCAAGGCCCGAAACGCGGATTTCCGCCGTGCCTTTTTGTGCCATCGCCCCTGTCCAGACTGGCGCCGGACAGGGGCGGGGCGGACTGGATGTCCTATGCGGCGATCGCGTCGCGCGCCTCCCATCCGAGGTAGAAGCCCGACCCCACCAACACGGCGGCGCCGAGAGTGGTCCACGGGTTCGCCCCGATGACGTTGACCCACCCTCCGCCCGGAGTACGGGCCGAAATGGTGGTGTTTTGCCGACCCTTTGGGGTCAGCGCCTTGGGCGCAGAACGCTTCTTCACGAGGCACCTTCGTTGCAGGAGACAGGACCGGCGCTAACGCCGGGTTGTCCAAGACGCTGACCCGAGATGGCCTGCGGTCCCGACACCATATCTACTGACACCCGCTGGCACATGGCGCAACCCGCTTTGTGCGATAGATCGCCCGTGGCCCACAATTGCCACTGGTCGCGTCATGCGGACAGGCTTGGTTGGGACCGACGCGTGCGAGCTCGTACTCGTCGTCCAGGTACACCACCACGCACCCCCGCAGCCCGCGCAGCCGACGCATCAGTCCCGACATGGCTCCCCTCCCGGCGCGCCCCGGCGTCCCCCGCCGGCGGCGTCTGTCCGTGCGACCCGCGGCCGCGGAGGGGCCTTGGCCCGGGCGACCCGCCGTGGCCCCCCGCTGGAGCTCGCGGCGCGCTACGCCTCGGCGACGAGGACCCGCACGACGGCGGGCGCCATGACGTCGGCCGCCGAGAGGCGCGCGATCGCCGCGTCGAGCCCCGATCAGTCGACCACGTCGGCGCCCGGGCCGAGCGCCAGCGGTCGCTCGCCGTCGACGCCGCGGGCGTGCTCTGCGCG
>JAQBQI010000847.1 GCA_028287085.1 Myxococcaceae bacterium | reverse complement strand
TGGACGGTCGGCGACGCCTGGACCGTCGGGGTCGGGGCGACGGCGTGGGGCCTCTTCGGCCGCGACGCCGACCCGTGGCTCGCCGGCGCGGCCCCCAGCTGGAGCCTCGTCGGCGGCGGGCTCGTCGCCTCGGTGGCGACCCGATGAACCGCCGCTCAGCCGCCGCCCTCGCGCTGTGCCTCGCCGCGCTCGCGGGCGAGGCCGGGGCGCAGCCGTCGCCCGACGCCGCCTTCGTCGAGGCGCGCGCCCGCTTCGCCGAGGCCGTGGCCGCGGTGCAGGCCGGGCGTCCCGCCGACGCCGTGGGACTCTTCGAGCGCTCCTACGCCACGCGCGCCGCGCCGGTCGTGGCCGTCAACCTGGCCTACTGCCTGCGCGGCCTCGGGCGCTTCGCCGCGGCGCGCGAGTGGTACGTCCGCTTCCTCGCGACGGCGACGCCCGACGACCTCGCGCGGCACGAGGCGACGGTGCGCGCGCAGCTCGACGAGGTCACCCGCCGGCTCGCCCACGTCACGGCCGGCGACGCCTCGCCGCCGGGGGCGCGGCTGCTCCTCGACGGCGTTCCGCTCACCGCCGAGCCCCGGTGGGTCGACCCGGGCGAGCACCGCGTCGAGGCGAGCGCCGCGGGCCACGTGCCGTCGCGGCTCACGCTGTCGGTGCTGTCCGGCGAGGCGCTGCACCTCGACGCGGCGCTCGCGCCGGTCGCCGCGCCGACGCCGTTCACGCGGCGCTGGTGGTTCTGGTCGGCCGTGGGCCT
This sequence comes from Myxococcaceae bacterium, assembly GCA_028287085.1. Classification (GTDB taxonomy): domain Bacteria; phylum Myxococcota_A; class Polyangia; order Polyangiales; genus SCUS01. Next base: position 2,209 of record JAQBQI010000847.1, on the reverse strand, counting down.
GGGGCTCGCCGGGGTGACCGCGGCGGTGATGGTCCCGGTGCTCGGGACGGACGAGTCGGCCAACCCGGTCACTTCGCTGCAACTGCCATGAGCCGCCGGAGCGCCGCCCTCGCCGCCCTCGCCGCCGCGCTCGCTTCGAGCTGCGACGTCAGCCCGCGCCTCTACCTCACGGTTCGCACCGAGGCCGGCTCGCGCGTCGATCACGTGCGCGTCGAGGTGTACTCCCCGTCCGGCAGCGAGGCCGGCCTCAGCGACGGGTCGATCCGGCCGTCGATCAGCCCGCGGCGTCCCTTCGAGATGCGCATCCTCGGGCGCGCCGGGGGCGAGCGCGTGCGGGTCAACGTCGACGGCTTCGAAGGCGACGCCACGCTGGTCCACCAGGAGTGGGTCGCGAGCATGCCCTCCGACGGCGCGGGTTACCTCCAGATCGTGCTGTGGAACAGCTGCGTCGGCGTGACCTGCCCCGCGGGGACCACCTGCTCGTCGAGCGGGTCGTGCGTGTCGAACGCCGTCGGCGTGGTGCCGCCGTCGGACACCGACGCGGGGCTCGGTTTCTGCCCCGACGCGGGCGCGAAGGGCTGCGTGGCGATCGACGTCCCCGTCGCCGCCGACGCGGGCCGCGACGCGGGCTTCGACGCGGGCACCGACCTTGGCCCCGACGTCGGCCGCGACGTCGGCACCGATGCGGGCTTCGATGCCGGTGCCGACGCGACCCGCGATGCGGCGGTCGACGTCGGCGCGGACGCCCCCGCGGAGGTCGGCGTCGACGCCGCGCGCTGCCCCGGTCCGAGCGCCGTGAGCGTCGCCGGCTGGACCCGCTGCGCCAGCGGCACCTGGTGCCCGAACCTCTGCGGCCCCGGCGGAAGCTGCGTGCAGGCCGAACGCATCGCCATCGGGCGCTACCACGGCTGCGCGCTGCGCTCCGACCGCGGCGTCTCCTGTTGGGGCGCCGGCACCGACGGGCGCCTCGGCGACGGCAGCACCGACGGCGGAACCCCGCCCGCGCCGGTGGGCGTGGTGCGGGCCGTGACGGGCTTCCCCCTCGCCTCGGTCGCGGCGCTCGCGGCGGGCTACGACGGGTCGTGCGCCGTCGACCCGACCGGCGCCCTCTACTGCTGGGGCTCGATCAACTCCGACCCCGTGCTCCAGGAATTCACCCCGGCCTACGCGGCGACGCTGGCCCGGCGGCTCCAGCGCGCCGACGCGGGCGCCGCGGCGAACCTCTTCGACGGCGTCGCCATCCACGAGACCCGCACCTGCGCGATCGTCCGGGGCGGCGGCGTGCGGTGCAGCTCCTGGGTGCGCAACCTGCCCGACGGCACCAGCGAGACGGTCGACACCCCGGCCGACCTCCCCGTGACGGACCTCGTCCGCGCCGACGGCGCGCCGCTCGACGGGGTCGTCGAGGTGGGCGTCGGGCTCTACCATGCGTGCGCGCGGCGCCGCGACGGCACCGTCTGGTGCTGGGGCACGAACCAGTACGGACAGCTCGCGGCGCCGCTACCCCTCGGCGACGGCGGCGGGCTCGGCGCGTCGGAGGCGGCGCGGCAGATCGCGGGCGTCACCGGCGCGGTCTCCCTGGGCGTGGGCGACTTCTTCGCGTGCGCCCTCGCCGCGGGGGACGTCCGCTGCTGGGGCAACGCCAGCCTCGGCCGCGTGGGCGGGTTCAGCCGCGCCGTCGCGTGCGCCAACAGCAACGACTGCGCGCCGACCCCCGTGTCGGTCGAGGGCCTCGCCGAGCTCGTGGACGCCTACCGCTCCCCCGCGGTGCAGATCGCGGCGGGCGCCGAGGAGACCTGCGTGCGCCTCGCGAACGGCCACGTCTGGTGCTGGGGCTACAACCACGTCGGCCAGCTCGGGCTGCCGACCACGGGCGCCGGGGCGGTCGAGGTGCGCGCGGGCGTGTCGGGCCCGCCGGTCTTCACGGGCGCCGACGACATCGTCACCGGCGGCTCTGGGGGCGGCAGCGAAGAGGCCTGGACCTGCGCGCACCGCGCCGCCGACTGCACCTGGTGGTGCTGGGGGATGATCCCCGGCGAGGCCACCCGACCCGCCGACCTCGGGACGCCGCGGCTGCTGCGCTGGGGCCCCTGAATCGTCGTTCAGCGGTACTGCGGGTCGATGCCGACGCCGAGCGGACCGACCCCCGGCGCGGGCGGGGCCGCGACGACCGCGGGCGGGGCCGTGACGACGACCGCGGGCGGGGCCG
>JAQBQI010000833.1 GCA_028287085.1 Myxococcaceae bacterium | reverse complement strand
CGCTCCCGCGGCCTGATTCCAGCGGCCGGTGATCTTGTCCGTTGGCGCCGCCCGCGGTGCCGACGGGCTGAAGCCCGCGGCAACGCCGGCAACGATTAGCCTACCCCCGAAGTCCGAACGCGGACTCCTCCCTGTCACCGGCAGCGGTCGGTGCGACCACGAAGGAAGTCCGCGTGCGGACTTTCGGTGGGTCCTCATCGATGCCGGCGTTGCCGCGGGCTTCAGCCCGTCGGCACCGCGGGCGGCGCGAACGGACAAGATCACCGGCCGCTTGAATGAGGGGACGGGGCGGGCGGAGGTTGCGGTCGATCGCGATCAGCGCTTGAGCAGGCGCTCGAAGGGGTTGTTCTTGAACTCCTGCTTCGGGGGCGTCGGGGCCGCGGGCTGACCGCGCCCGCCGCGCTGCGGCTGCGACTGCGGCGCCGGTCCGTTGCCCGCGGGCCTGGTCGCGATCGGGCCCGACTTCGCGGTGAGCGCGATGCGCTTGCGCACGAGGTCGACCTCGATGACCCGCACCTTGAGCTTGTCGCCCGCGCGCACGACCTCGGCGGGGTCGCGCACGAAGCGGTCGGAGAGCTGCGAGACGTGCACGAGGCCGTCCTGGTGCACCCCGATGTCGACGAAGGCGCCGAAGGCCGTGACGTTCGTGACGACGCCTTCGAGGGCCATGCCGGGCTTGAGGTCGTTGAGCGAGCGCACGTCGTCGCGAAACCTCGGCGCCTCGAAGTCGGCGCGCGGGTCGCGCCCGGGCTTCTGGATCTCCGCGAGGATGTCGCGCAGCGTGAACTCCCCGAGGTCGCCCGAGGCGTAGCGCTGCCACTGCACCTTGGCCGCGAGCGCGGCGTTGCCGACGAGGGTGCCCACGTCGGTGCCGAGGTCCTTCGCCATGGCCTCGACGACGCCGTAGCGCTCGGGGTGCACCGCCGAGGCGTCGAGCGGCGACGTGCCCTCGCGCACGCGCAGGAAGCCCGCGCACTGCTCGAAGGTCTTCGGCCCGAGGCCCGACACCTCGAGCAGCCCCTTGCGCGAGGTGAAGGCCCCGGCCGTCTCGCGGTGCGACACGATGCGCCGCGCCAGCGTCGGGCCGATGCCCGCGACCCGCGAGAGCAGCGGCGCGCTCGCGGTGTTGAGCTCGACGCCGACGGAGTTCACGCAGCTCTCGACCACCTCGTCGAGCTTGCGCGCCAGCAGCGCCTGGAAGACGTCGTGCTGGTACTGACCCACCCCGATCGACTTCGGGTCGACCTTCACCAGCTCGGCCAGCGGGTCTTGCAGCCGCCGCGCGATCGAGATCGCCCCGCGCACCGTGAGGTCGAGGTCGGGAAACTCCTCGCGCGCCACGTCGCTGGCCGAGTACACGCTCGCGCCCGACTCGCTCACCATCACCGTGAACACGCCCCCCGACGCGCCCAGCACCTCGCGCACGAAGGCCTCGGTCTCGCGCCCGTGGGTGCCGTTGCCCACCGCCACCGCCGCGGGGCGGTGCTTCGCCACGAGGGCCTTCAGCGTCTCCGCCGCGCGGGCCACCGAGGCGTCGCCCTGCACCAGCATGAACACTGTGTGGTCGAGCAGGCGGCCCGTGGAGTCGACCACCGCGACCTTGCAGCCCGTGCGCTGCCCCGGGTCGATGCCGATGACCGTGCGCGCGCCGAAGGGGGCCGCGAGCAGCAGCGCCCGGAGGTTCTGCGCGAACACGTCGACGGCCCCGCGGTCGGCGCGCAGCTTCAGCTCGACGCGCACCTCGCTCTCGATCGACGGCGCCACCAGGCGCTTCCACGCGTCGGTGACGGCGAGGTCGAGCTGCTCGCGCCAGGGCGACGCCGGCCGCCGCCCCGCCACCACGCCGAGGTGCGCGATGCACTTCGCGGCGTCGACCTCGAGCTCCGAGCGCAGCACGTTCTCGGTCTCGCCCCGCCGCACCGCGAGGAAGCGGTGCGACGGCAGCGTGCGCACCGCCTCGCGGAAGTCGTAGTAGGCCTCGAACTTCGTCGGCGCGTCGACCTCGGGGGCCTTCGTCACGACGAGCACCGCCTCGTCGAGGAAGAGCTCGCGCGCCCAGCTGCGCGCCGCGGGCGTCTCGGCCACCGACTCGGCGACGATGTCGCGCGCGCCCTGCAGCGCCTCCTTCACCGTCGCGACGCCCTTCTCGGCGTCGACGAAGCGCTCGGCCTCGGCCAGCGGATCGCCCTCGTCGGACTGCGCCGCGATGCGCTGCGCCAGCGGGTCGAGGCCCTTCTCGCGGGCGATCATCGCGCGCGTGCGCCGCTTGGGCTTGAAGGGCAGGTACAGGTCTTCGAGCTCGGACTTCACCCGGCACGCCAGGATGCGGTCGCGCAGCGCGTCGGTGAGCTTGCCCTGCTTCGCGATCTCCTCGAGCACCGCGGCGCGGCGCTCTTCGAGCTCCTTCAGGTACGCGTGGCGCTCCTCGATGGTGCGGATCTGCACCTCGTCGAGACCGTCGGTCGCCTCCTTCCGGTAGCGCGCGATGAAGGGCACCGTCGCGCCCCCCACGAGCAGCTCGACGACCGCCTTCACGCCGCGCGCCGCGACCCCCAACTCCTCTGCGATGACCGTGACCGGATCGAGCGCCATCTCCAAGAACCTCCTCAGCGAAACGGGGCGCGGACCCTATGCGCCGGGCGCCGCCCCCGCAACGGGTTGCGTTCGGCGGCGCGACGTAGCCTGACCCCGACCTACGGGTTGCGCGCCGCGAAGCCCCGCCCGATGGCGCGCGCCAGCGAGGGCGCGAGCGCGCGGTCGCCGACGCCGTCCAGGGCCGCGACGAGCTCCGCCGCCACCTCGTCCGCGGGGCGGAGGCCCGCCTGGTCGGGCAACGTCGCGTCGAGCCGGCCGCGGAGCACGCGCCGGGCGTTGGGCTCGCGCCGGCCGTACGCCTCCACGACCCGCGCGACGTCCGTCCACGGCGGGTCGGTCGACGCCGCCGTCGCGGAGGCGCGGTACGGGGCGACGCCCTCGGGGGGCGCGTCGCCGGTCGACGGCCGCCCGACGGCGTCGAGCAGGACGCGCGCGAGGGGGTCTTCGTCCGCGGCGGTCGCCGGGGCGTCGAGGCAACGGACCTCGTAGCGCTCGACGGTCTCGTCGCGGGAGACCTGGTCGGCCTCGCGGTCCCAGCGGCGGTGTCCGATCGCGCGGAGCCCGATGCGCCGTCGCGCGACGAGCCCGAGCAGCGCGACGAGGAGGCCGAGGTCGACGCGGGCCGTGTTGCGGTCGACCCGGTAGGCGCTGGCCAGGGCGTAGCGCAGCGTGCGGTAGTGGCCGAAGGCTTCGAGCCCGGTGACCCCGAGGGCGGGCACCTCGATGGCGCGGGGGGACGAAGCCGCCGCCCCCTGTCCGCGCACCACCTTCCCCGACCGGGTGTGCACCGTCGCGGTGCAGGTCGGCGGGTCGCGATGGATCCACCACTGGTCGGCCGTGAGGCGGGCGGAGGCGCGCACGAGGAGGACGCCGAGGAGCACGCAGATCAGCGTGAGGCCGAGCATCGCGAAGCCCTGGGGGAGGGTCACATCGTCGCGACCGCGCCAGAGCCCGGCGCCGATCAGGACGCCGAGGCCGATGAGGCAGCCGCCGGTGAAGACGCCGGCGGTTCGTTGGTCGGCGACGTTCTTCAGCCTGGGGTCGGGCCGCCAGTCGGAGGGCGGCGCGTCGCAGCGCGGGCAGCGCTGCATCGGGGCGACGTCTTCACCACACGCGGCGCACAGCGGGATCATCGACCACCTTACGCCGGGAGCACGGCGCGATCAGAAGCCGACGGCGAGGTGGGCCCCGAGGTCGAGGGTGACGGGCGTGGTCTCGGGCAGCACCCAGAGGGTGGGCGAGAGCAGGTCGACGGTGAGCCGCACCCGGCGCGCGAGCGAGAAGGCCACGCTCGCGGTCAGGCGGAAGACCGGACCGTTGTTGGGCAGGTAGCCGATCTCGGCGCGCAGCGGGATGAAGATCCGGCGCTCGGGGAGCAGGTCGACGGCGGTCTCGACCCCGGCGAGGAAGAGCACGTTGGAGACGCGCTGGTCTGCGCTGCCGCGGAGGTTGGCGTAGGCCGTGGTGAAGGTGAACCCGAGGCGGTCGCTGGGGAAGTACGAGACGCGCGCGGCGACGAGGGCGTTGACGAAGCCGTCGCGGCCCGGGCCGAGGGCGGCGATGACGCCGAGGCTGGCCTCCCAGTGCTGCGGGTGCGCGCGCGGTCGGCGCCGCGGCCGGCGGGGCGGGGCGGGCGTCGCGGGGGAGAAGACGTCGGGGTCTTCGGAGACGAGCAGTGGCGGCGCCGGCTGGTTGACCCGCGGCGGCACCAGCAGCGGCGCCAGGGCCTCGCGAATCGCGGCCCCGAGCTGGAACTGCGTGGCCGTGACGTCGCGCGTGCGCTCGTCGGGCTCGATGGCGACGCGCACGCGCAGGTGCACGACGTACTGTCCCTGCGCGGCGCGCACCTCGGCGGTGACCGCGAGCGGCGCCTGGAGCGCGCGCTCGAGCGTGAACACGCCGTCGGCGGGCACGGGGAAGGGCAGCGCGAGGCGGCGCGCGGCGTCGTAGAGCTCGGCCTGCGGAATCACCTGGAAGCCCATCGCGGTGATGGCCTCGCGGATGACGTTGGTGACGTAGCGCCCCGCGGCGGCGTCGACCCCGATGGGCGCGGCGTCGATGATCGCGGTGCGCGGCCCGTCGGCGGCCGGCGGCGTGGCGGCGGCCGGCGGCG
>JAQBQI010000829.1 GCA_028287085.1 Myxococcaceae bacterium | reverse complement strand
GCGGCGCAGCCGGCGACCGCGTGGGGCAGGGCGCAGGCGCGGCCGCTGGCGCCGCAGGCCGCGGCGGCGGTGTTGAGGTTGACCTCGCAGCCGTTGCCGGCCGCGCCGTCGCAGTTGCCGAAGCCCGCGGTGCAGGTGAGGCCGCACGCGCCGCCCGAGCAGGTCGCGGCGCTGTTGGCCGGCGAGGGGCAGGCCGTCCCGCAGGCGCCGCAGTTGGAGAGGTCGCTCGACGTGTTCACGCAGATGTTGAGGTCGGCGCAGAAGGTCGTGCCCGTCGGGCACGAGCTCACGCAGGCGCCGTTGGAGCAGCGCGTGCCGACGGCGCAGGCCGTGCCGCAGGCGCCGCAGTTGGCGTTGGTGTTGAGCGGGCTCTCGCAGCCGTTGGCCGCCGTCGTGTCGCAGTTACCGAAGCCGGTATCGCAGGCGGCCACGGCGCAGGCGCTCGCCGCGCAGCCCGCGGTGGCGTGGGCGAGGGTGCACGAGGTGCCGCAGGCGCCGCACGCGGTCGCAGTGGTCGTGAGGCTGGTCTCGCAGCCGTTGGACTGGTCGGCGTCGCAGTCGCCGAAGCCGGCGTTGCAGGTGCCGACGCCGCAGGTGCCGGCGGTGCAGGCGCCCGCGGCGTTGGCGAAGGTGCAGGCGTTGGCGCAGCGGCCGCAACTCGTGGCGCTGGCGTTGAGGTCGGCCTCGCAGCCGTCGGCGGCCATCGCGTTGCAGTCGGCGCGACCGGCGTTGCAGGAGGCCACGGTGCAGGCGCCCATCACGCAGGCGCCGACCGCGTTGGCCGGAGCGCAGGCCGAGCCGCAGGCGCCGCAGTGCGAGAGGCTCGAGCGGGTGTCGACGCAGTCGCCGCCGCAGAGGGTGGTTCCGGCCGGGCAAGCCGGGGCGTCGGTCGCGGCGTCGTCGGTCGCGGCGTCGTCGGTCGCGGCGTCGTCGCCGGTCGAGCCGTCGGCGGCGTCGCCCGAGGAGGAATCGCCGGGCGTGCCCGCGTCGGTGCCGGCGTCCCGGGTCGCGGCGTCGGTGCCGGCGTCGACGGTGCCCGCGTCGGCGGCGCCGGCGTCGGCGCGCACGTCGGCGGTGGGCACGTCGGCGAGCGGGGCCACCACGCTGTCGGGCGTACAGCCGATCGCCGCGACCTGCGCAGCCAGGAACGAAACCATGATGAAGCGTTTCACTGAAGACCTCCCGAAATGGCGCGGCGCCGGGGAGTCGCGCCGCGTGCGGAGGGCGGAGTGCGATCGTCGTGCCACGGATACATTGAAGTCATTGCGTGGAATGTGGATTCGTCGGGCGGGTGACTTCGATGTCGCTTGATATCGAATCACACAGCCCTGTGTGCGGGTCGCACAGGTGATATCGAGAGTTGGGCCCCGCTCCGCGGGAGGAGTCGGATCGAGGAGCGCAGGAGAGCGGTGGGAAGAGATATCGGGAGGTCGCCCGGGATCGGCGCGGTCGCCGAACGCCGCGGCGGTGGCGGCGCTATCGGCAGACGCCCATCGCGCAGGGCCGACCGGTCGCGCAGCGGACTCCGCAGGCCCCGCAGTTGAGGGCGTCGTTCGCGGTGTTGGTGCAGGTCGCGCCGCAGCTCGTGACGCCCGCCGCGCAGGCGCACCGGCCCGCCGCGCACACGCCGCCGGTGCCGCAGCGCACGCCGTAGCGGCCGCAGTTGCGCGCGTCGGTCGCCAGCACCGTGCAGACGCCCGCGCACAGCGCCTGGCCCGGCGGGCAGTCGCAGGCGCCCGTGACGCAGGTCGATCCGCCGGAGCAGGGGACGCCGCAGCCGCCGCAGTGCGTCGGATCGCTCGCGACGCTCACGCACACCCCGCCGCAGAGCGCCCGCCCGGCCCGATCGCACGAATCCGGGCCGTCACAGCGCTACGACGGCTGTGCCCCGTCGTTGCTGTGCGGGTCGTACACAGGCATTGAGCGATGCCGGTACAGGATGATCTGCGACGACGGTTACGGGCTCCCGGTCTGCGCGGCGGCGCCCGTGATCACGTCGTTGACCGTGCTGACGGTGCACGTCGAGGCCGAGGTGAACTGCACGCGCGCGACGCGCCAGAAGTCGTTGGCGAGGTTCGTCGCGTTGGGGCGCGTCGAGGCGCCCGCGCGCAGCGAGCGCGTGAAGGGCGGGGCCGCGAGCGCGTCGCCGCAGTAGATGCGCACCGTGACCGCGACGGGCGTGCCGACGTCCCGGCGGGCGCGAGCGTCCTCCCAGAAGTACGCGCCCACCGAGTAGACCTGCGAGGTCGGCGGCGCGTCGACGCGCACGTTCTCCGGGCCGGCGCCGATGAGGTTGTCCACGTCGAGCGCCGGGTTGTCGGGCGCGCCCGCGGCGTCCCACTCCGGGCCGCGGTTGTTCCAGTAGCAGACGTTGACGTTGTTGGCGGTGACGGCCCAGGTCGTCGCCAGCCGGTTGTGCACCTGCAGGTCGAGGTCGATGCGGTCGGCCGCGGTGCCGCCCGCCCAGACGAGCTCGACGCGCAGACCGTGGCCCTGCATCGTCACCGCGGTGGTGCAGGTCGCGGTGCGCCCCGCGGCGTCGGTCGCGGTGAGGCGCAGCCCGTAGGTCCCGACGATCACCGACGAGAAGGTCGTGCTCGGCGTGGTCGGCGAGCCCAGCGTCGAGGCGCCGCCCGCGGGCGCGCTCACCACCTCCCAGCGGTAGGTCGTCGCCCCGGTCGCCGTCGCCGCGAGGGTGACCGTGCTGCCCGCAGGCGCCGTCGCCGCCGCCGGGCACACCACCGACGGGCCGCTGCACGACAGCCCGTCGTCGACGGCCCCGTTGCAGTTGTCGTCGAGCGCGTTGCAGCGCTCGCCCGTCGGGAGCGTCTGCCCCGCGCACGCGCCCCACGCGCTGCCGACGCCCCCGGTTCCGGCGACGCAGGTCTGCGCGCCGGGGCGACACAGGCCCACGCCCGAGGTGCCCGCCGCGCCGTCGTAGCAGGGCTGCGTCGCGCCCGGCGGGCACGCGCAGCCTTCGTCGACCCGACCGTCGCAGTTGCTGTCGGCGCCGTCGCAGACCTCCGGTCCCGGCAGCGCCTGTCCACCGCACGCGCCCCAGGCCGCGCCGACACCGCCCGCGCCCGCGACGCAGGTCTGCGAACCCGCGCGACACACGCCCACGCCGACCGTCCCCGCCGGTCCCGCGTAGCAGGGCTGCGTCGCCCCCGGGCGGCACGCGCAGCCGTTGTCGACCGCCCCGTCGCAGTCGTTGTCGACGCCGTCGCAGAGCTCGGCCGCCGGCGTCACGTCGCCCGCGCAGGTGCCCCACGCCGCGGCGCCAGAGGTCACCGCGCAGGTCTGCGATCCGGCGCGACAGGCGCCCACGCCCGCGGTCCCCGTCGGGCCGCCGTAGCAGGCGCGCGATGCGCCCGCGGTGCAGGTGCAGCCCTCGTCGACCATGCCGTCGCAGTCGTCGTCGACCACGTTGCAGGCCTCGGTCGCCGGCACCACCGCCCCGGTGCACGCGCCCCACGCCGCGCCGACG
>JAQBQI010000822.1 GCA_028287085.1 Myxococcaceae bacterium | reverse complement strand
CGGCCCCGCGCGCGGCGCAGCGCGTACCCCAGCAGCGCCCCGGCGAGCAGCGGGCCGACCAGCAGCGCGAGCGCGACGAGGGCCGCCTGGGCGTCGCTGACGGGCTCGAAGCCGCCCGGCACCGCGGACCCCGGATGCTGCACTGGATTACGCCCCGCTCCGCGCCGCGAACATCGCGCGGATCGTGCGTCGGGAGCCGCGCGCGGGTCAACGCCGTCAGAACAGCGTGTAGACGAAGGGCGCGCCCTGCCGGCTGCCGACGACCATGAGCGCGCCGAGCAGCAGCGTCACCACGACGGGCACGAGGATGTACGCGCGGTAGCGCTGCAGGAAGCCGCGGGTGTCGGGGGCGTCGGGCTCGGTCACGGCGCGGGGGCCTCCAGCAGCGGGGCGAGGGCGTCGGCGATGATGCGGTGGCCGGCGGCCGAGGGGTGGCAGTCGTCGAGCACGAGGTCCTCGTTGAAGTGGCGGCCGCGGGCGTGCTCGTACGCGTCGAAGAGGGCGGCCGCGTCGACGAGCGGCACGCCGAGCTCGGCGGCCACGCGGCGGATGACCTCGTTGACGCTGAGCCGGCTGCCGAGGTTGCCGATCATCTCCTCGCGGCTGCGGGCGTAGGCGGCCTCGGCCTCGTCGGGGCGGCCGACGCCCTCGAGGCTCTGCGCGCGGAGGTAGTGGAGCAGCGGCGGGTGCGGGTCGAGCGCGAGGGCGCGGTCGGCGAGCGCGAGGGCCTCGGGGAACTCGCGCCCGTCGACGAGGCGGCCGGCCTCGCGGAGCAGGCGGGTGACCTCGTCGCGGTGGGCGGGGTCGTACCACTCGAACTGCGGGTGCTTCCACGCGGGCGAGAGGCGGTAGTTGAAGGGCATGGTGACGAGCAGCGGGCGGGCGTGGCGGGCGCGGGTCTGCGCGACGAGCACGCGCAGGCTGACCTCGAACTGCCGGAGGTAGCGGGCCTTGACGGGGGCCCAGTCGGCGGGGCCGAACCCGGGGGTGGCCGCGAGCGGGTGCGCGAGGGCGTAGCGGCTGCCGGCGAGCTCGACGTGGTCGTGGAAGCGGTCGTTCGGCCGCGCGTACGCGAGGGTCTCGCGGAAGGCCAGGAACTCCAGCGCGGCGGCGGCGCGGCTCGCCGTCGCGAGGCGCATGAGGAGCCGCAGCACGCGGGGGTTGCCCTTGCTCTGCTGCGGCGGGAGCCAGTAGACCCACGGGTTGTTGCCCGTGAAGAGGACCAGCTCGGCGGGCGCGTACTCGTGGAGCAGCTGGGCGCCGGCGACCATGACCTGCCACGGGCTCGACCCGGCCTGGCCGGCGTTGAGGACGTGGGTGCCGCGGGGCCCGAGGCGCGCGTCGAGCAGGGCGGCGAAGGTCTCGCCCGCGCCCACGTTGACGCCGAAGGCGGCCGACTCGCCGAGCACGATGGCGCGCCGCCCCGCGGGGAAGAACGACGGCGGGTACCACTCCGCGGTGGGCGCGCTCGAGCCCGCGAGGCGGAAGCGCAGCGCGTGCGAGCCGCGGGCGGGGCTGCGGAAGGGCTGCTCGGGGTCGGCCCAGAGCCGCTCCTCGCTGGGGGTCTGCTGGGTGGCGAGGGCGAGCGAGCTCAGCAGCCGGTCGCGGAGGTGCCACCGCCAGTCGACGAGGAAGCCGACGCCCTCGCAGAGCGCCAGCGCGACGAGGAGCACGGCCAGCCGGCGGAGGAAGAGGCGCACCGCGCGGGACTATCGACGCGCCCGCGCGGGGCCGTCAACCGCGCCGATCAGCTGCCCGGGATGAGGGTGTAGACGTGCACGAGGGTGCGCCCGCCGGGGAGCGGGAAGTGCACGATGAAGGTGGTGAGCGTGCCGGTGTACGGCATCGGGGCGCCGCAGTTGGGGCAGGCGGTCGGGCAGGTCCAGGTGACGTCGACGAGCTTGGTGCTGGTGCCGAAGGTGTCGCCCGTGAAGCGGTACGAGTTGGTGGGGCAGCCGGCCTGCTCCTGCACGACGTCGAAGTAGTCGACCGAGCCCATGCCGTGCACGTCGAGGGTGGCCGCGTAGCGCAGCCCGCTCGGCCCGCTCGCGCCGCCGGGGCCCGTGTACACGGTCGACGACGTGAGCGTGTAGGTGCCCGCCGGGTAGAAGCCCGCGGTGGTGACCGGCGGCGCCTCGGCGACCTGCATCTCCTCGATCGTCGTGGCCCGCTGGCGCAGCGAGTTGCACCCCACGCCCGGGATCGGCACGCGGCACTCGACCACCCCGACGTCGGCCGGCGCGGGCGCGTCCACCACGTCGGAGCCGTTGTCGTGGGGCACCATGCCGGCGTCGGGCGGGACCCCCGGCACGTCGGGCGCGACGGGCGCGTCGAAGCCGGCGGGCGCGTCGGTCGGGCCGAGCGCGTCGGTCGGGCCGAGCGCGTCGCCGACCGGGGCCGCGTCGACGGGGCCGTCGACCGCCGCGGGCACGTCGGCGCCGACGACGACGGGCGACGAGGTGCACCCCAAGATCATCGCGGTCGCGAGGCAGAGCGCGTCCATCCGGAACGACATCCGCGTTGGATACCATCGAACCCTCGCCGGACGGCCGCCGCCGTTACCATGCGCCCATGAGCCCCCCACGGAGATCAGCGTCGCTCGCGGCCCTCGCCACGGCCCTCGCCGCGGTCGTGGCCGGCTGCCGCCGCGCCGGGCCCCCGCCCCTGCCCTCGCTCGCGGGCTTCGAGATCGCCGCGCAGGGCGTCGCGCTCGCCGCGGCCGGGTCGGCCGACGGGCTCGGCGAGCCCGAGGCGCTCCCCCGGCTGGTGCTCTCGCGCGCCGAGGCGCGCCTCGACAACGACGCCTGGCTGCGCGCCCTGCGCCGCCGCGACCGCCGCGACCTGGTCGGCCTCGCGGCCCCCTTCGGCCCCGACCCCCGCACGCTCGCGCCGCTGCTCGCGGCGATGTCCCGCGCGGTGCGCGACCAGG
>JAQBQI010000800.1 GCA_028287085.1 Myxococcaceae bacterium | reverse complement strand
CGTCGGCGCTCGCGGCGCGGGGCGTGGCGCGCTCGCCCGACGAGACGCTCGAGCGCTACGCCGCGCGGGTGTCGGCCACCGACCTGCTGGCGCCGGCGCTGCGCGCGGAGACGGCGGCGGCGATCCGCGCGTACGCGGCGGCGAGGTACGGCGACGCGGGCGACGCGGGCGAGATGGTACGTCGCACGAACGAAGCGGCGCGCGCGCTGCGGTAGCGCTCACCCCACGAGCGAGCCGCGCGAGTTGCGGCGCTCGGGGCCGAGCATCTCCTCGTCGAGCTCGAGCGCGTGGCGCAGGGCGTGGCGCAGCCCGAAGCCCGCCGCGACGAGCAGCGCGGGCAGCAGGCAGAAGATCAGCGGGCTGTGCCCGACGGCGAAGACCAGCCAGTCGTACGAGCCGTGAACGACCACGGCCATGAGCAGTCCGGCGGCCCACCAGCGGGGCGCGTGGCGGCGGCGCACGAAGCGCCCGCGGCCGACGAAGTAGCCCATCAGCCCGGAGGCGATGGCGTGCATGGGCACGGTCGTGAGGGCGCGCACGAGCCCGAGCACGACGTGCTGCGCGTCGGTGCGGCCGACGGTCTCGGCGCCGCAGAGGCCGGAGATCCATGGGACGGCGCAGACGGCGTTGGCGAAGGCGCCGGAGACGAAGAGGAGGTTCTCGAAGAGGCCGAAGCCGAGGGAGACGGCGCCGGTGTAGAGCACCCCGTCGGTGTACTCGTCGAAGTACCGGCGGCGGTACGGCACCGCGAGCACGACGGCGAGCTTGGCGGCCTCCTCGGGCAGCGCGGCGATCACGTAGGCGTCGACGAAGCGCCCGCCGGCGAGCGACCAGGGGCCGAGCACGCGCTTGAGGGCGACCTCGGCGAAGAAGACCGGCACGCAGGCGAGGGCGCCGAGCACGACGGCGCGCACCACCTCGCGCTTGGGCTCGGGGCGCCAGCTGTCGGCGTAGCGGAAGACGAGCAGCAGCACCGCCACCGGGAGCACGGCGACCACGAAGCCAGCGACTTCGAACCAGATGGAGGACCACACGGCGGTGTCGGGGATCGCGGGAGTGTAGGGCGGGAAGGCGGGGACGTTCAGCCGGTCAGGCGAGGTTCACGTGGAAGATGCGCTGGCCCATGAGCAGCGCGTCGCCGTGGCTGAGCGCGCGCGTGCCGCGGATGCGCGCGTAGGTGCCGTTCGAGCTCTTGAGGTCGACCAGGAAGACCTGCGGGCCGATGGCGAGGAGCTGGCAATGGAGGCCGGAGATCCACCCGTCGTTGGGGAAGCGCACGTCGGAGCGCGAGCGCCCGAGGGTCAGGCCCGTGGGCGGAATGGCGAGGGGGAAGAGGGCCTTGTCGACGTCGCGGCCGACGACGAGCGAGAGGTAGCCGACGGCGTCGTGCGAGGGCATGAGCCCGGCGGGCGCGCGGTGGTCGAAGCGCAGGATGATGCGCCCGAGGCAGAACTGGTCGCCCTCCTGCATCTCGACGCGCTGGTTGGCGGCGACGCGGGCGTAGACGCCGTTGCGCGAGCCCTCGTCGCGCACCCACGCGGCGCCGCCCTTCACGATGATGGTCGCGTGGCGGCTGGAGAGCAGGTTGTCTTCGGCGAAGATGCCGCCGACCTCGCGGCCGATGAGGTTGTCGCCCTCGTTGAGGGGCATCTCGCCCTGCTCGGCGCCGTCGAGCTGCGTGACCATCAGCCGCGGGCGGTTGACGCCGAGGGCGCCGCGCACCTCGGTCATGTTCTCCATCGGCATGTCCTGGTGGAAGGACTGCTGGCCCGACGGGTTCCAGTTGACGGCGCCGGGGCCGACGGTGGCGGCGCGCGGGCGGGACGCCGGGATGGCCCCGCCGGGGACGGCCGCCGGACCACCAGGGAAGCCGTTGACGCCGGGGAGGCCCGTCATCGGGCGGCTGATCGGAGCGCCGCCCGGCGGCGGGGCGAAGGGGTTGTTGAGCGCGGCGAAGGGGTCGGGCGCGGGCGACGCGCGGTTGGCGGCGAAGGGGTCGGCCGGCGCGACGTTGGCGAAGGCGTCGCCGCCCGACCCGAAAGGATCGGAAGAGCCGAAGGGGTCATTGCCGTAGCTGGGCGGCGGCACCGGCGGCGGGCCGAGCGCGCCCATGTTCATGGGGGCCACGGGCGGGGGCATGCCGACGGGCGGGGGCATGCCGACGGGCGGGGGCATGCCCATCGGTGCGCCGCCCGGCGGCGGCACGGGGGCCATCGGCGCGCCGAAGGGGTTGGGCGCGACCGGGGGCGGCGCCCCGAAGCCGCCACCGGACGGGGGAAAGCCGCCGGACATCGGAGGCGGCGCGGCGCCCGAGAGGGCGGGCATCGAGCCCATGAGCGGGGGCAGTCCGCCGAGGGAGGGCGGCATGGCGGCGGGGGCGATGGGGGCGACCTGCGGCGGCGCGGCGCCGGGCAGCGGCGGCATGGCGCCGAGCAGCGGCGGAGGACCGCCCATCGGCGCGGGGCCCTGCATCGACGGGGGCGCGCCGAGCGACGACGAGCCCATCCCGGGCGGACCACCCATGCCGGGCGGACCACCCATGCCGGGCGGACCACCCATCCCGGGCGGGCCGCCGAGGGAGGGCATCGGGCCGAGGAGGGGGCCGTTGTTGGACGGCATCGGCGACCCCAGCGGGGCCGACGGGTTGTGCTGATTGGACGACAGCGAGGGCGGCGCGTTGAGCGGCGCGGGCCCTCCGCCGAAGGAGGGCGGACCGGGCGGCGGACCGAG